>QBUL01000167.1 GCA_013180605.1 Candidatus Methanophagaceae archaeon GoMg1
GAGAACGCAAAGGCACCAGAAAACCTAAGCAATGATTGAAACAGTCTTAAAACTCCGCGTACCCGGCGCTCTCCGCGGTGATAAATCACTGGATTTTTAGACGGTGCCGGGGTTTGCGTAAAGAGAAGCATTCAGCAGTGGTAAAGGGGGTGGAGGATTCCTTTTTAGTACAGAAGGTACGACTTATTCCCAAAATCCTAACATTATTCGGCTTTTTATCCAAAACCAAGCTTTTTTAGGGCAAGATTTTTGTTAACCTAACACTTTTTCTTTTTTATAAAAAGAAAACCTGTGCTAAAAGAAAAACGGCGGAGTAAACATGAAGTGGAGAAGGGATAACTCAAATGGCATCATCAGTAACAGAACCGGATGAGGGCATGGAAGAGAGCATTGCAATAAAGGAGCAATATCAGAAGTTCATCGGTAGAAAAGTAACCTTTATTCTCATCCTTATCCCAATTCTATTTGTTCTTGCGGGCTTAGCGGCATCACTCGGCTCGGCAAACATCTCGATGTGGGATGCGTATTCCGCATTTCTTCACAGGTTCTTCCCTAATTACTTCGCATCGAGCAGGCTTGCAGAGATATGCGTATGGAAGCTGAGACTACCACGAATCCTGATGGGCATTGTTGCGGGCATTGGTCTCGGTGTTGCAGGATGTGTGATGCAGGGAGTGCTAAGGAATCCACTTGCAAGTCCTTATACGCTTGGTATTGCATCAGGCGCGGGATTTGGCGCCTCTCTTGCTATACTTGCAGGTGCCGGGTTCGTCGGTGGGCAATATCTGGTAATAGGAAACGCCTTCGTTTTCGCATTAGTGGTTTCATTTATTATCCTCGGTCTTTCAAGCCGCAGGGGCGCAACACCCGAAACCATGATACTCGCGGGCATTGCAATGATGTATCTCTTCACGGCAATGACAATGACGCTACAGTATTTTGCGGAGGCGGAAGCGGTGAAGGGAGCGATATTCTGGATGGTTGGAAGCCTTGGAAGGGCTTCATGGCAAAAGCTGTCCATCGCAACTATTGTGGTCGCATGCTGTGTTCCTTTGCTTATACTGAAATCGTGGGACCTCAATGTGATGGGTGCTGGAGACGAAGCTGCCAAAAGCCTCGGTGTTCGGGTGGGGCGCACCAGAATCATTACAATGGTGCTCGCATCCCTCTTAGTTGCGGGCATTGTTTGCTTCACGGGAACAATCGGATTCGTTGGCTTGGTCGCCCCGCATGTATGCCGCATGGTTATTGGAGGCGATAATAGATTTCTGATTCCGACATCAGGTCTTGTTGGTGCAGTAATGCTTGTCGCGGCAGATACCGCAGCAAGGACAATCATGGCACCTGTTATTCTTCCTGTGGGTGTAATGACCGCTTATCTGGGTGTTCCGCTCTTCATTTATCTGATAATGAGAAGAAGGAGGGAATATTGGTGAGATACGAAAAAATAAATTATAGACACAGATTAACGCAGATTGACACAGATGAAAAGATTAATGCCGTTAAAAATAGCTCACCCAACCCACCAAAAGAAAAAATCAGTGTAAATTAGTGTCTCAAATAGAAGGAAGTTATACTTTATATGCAGAGATAAAATGGTGAAACTAAAAATAAAAGAAGTGGAGTTTAGTTACGCAAGTGTGCATGTACTGAAGGATATTTGTATAGAGCTTGCGGAATCGGAGATGTTAGGCGTAGTGGGACCAAATGGAGCGGGAAAATCTACGCTTATCAGATGCATAGACAGGATTCTGAAGCCTCAGCAAGGAAGCATACTGCTGGACGAAAGAGAGATAAAAAAGATGAGTAGGATTGAACTCGCCAAGCATATAGGATATGTGCCGCAGGGTTCCGCACACGTTTTTCCTGCTACGGTCTTCGACACCGTTCTCATGGGCAGACGTCCCCATCTGGGCTGGCACAGCAGTGAGCAGGATATAGAAAAGGTTGTAGGGATATTGAAACTGCTGGGAATCCAACGTTTTGCCATGCGTGACTTCAACGAACTAAGTGGAGGTCAGCAACAGAAGGTGTTCATTGCAAGAGCACTTGCCCAGGAACCAGATGTTCTCCTCCTCGACGAACCCACGTCTAACCTTGATATAAAGCATCAGCTTGAGGTGATGGATATAATACGGAATTTGGTGAGGAAAAAGAAAATCTCGGCAGTAATGGCTATTCACGACCTGAATTTAGCTTCGAGATATGCCGATAGAATAGTCATGATGAACGGGGGCGAGATTTATGATGCCGGAGACGCTGCCACAGTGCTCACGCCAGAAAACATTAAGCACGTTTATGATGTTGAAGTGGAAGTGCCCAATCACGGTGGAAGACCTTATATCGTGCCCGTAAGACCGGTTAACTCTGTTGAAGGATAGGGGAAACAAGGAATAAGAAAGAAAAGGGAGGAATAAAAATAAATAGAAAAAAATTAGTTTAATTCTGCTTATGGTACCAGACATATTAATTCCCGTGATTGTGGTAGGCTTAGCGGAGTTGGGTGACAAAACCCAGCTATCTACCCTGCTCTTAGCTTCGAAAACCGACAAACACCTGCACTTATTACTTGGTGTGATACTGGCGTTTTTGATAGTAGATGGAATAGCGATTTTAGCAGGCGAGTGGATCGCACATATCGCACCAGGGGGTTTAATAAAAATACTTTCTGGCGCGGTTTTCATAATTTTTGGACTTGTAATTTTGATCTTTAGAAACAGAAGAGAAGAAACGAAAAGCAAATACCATTTCGAAAATCCGTTCTATTCAGGATTTATCATGATTTTCGTTTCAGAATGGGGAGATAAGACACAAATTGCCGCGGGATTGTTTGCAACTAAATACAGTGGCTTAATGGTTTTAACAGGGATTATATTAGCGTTGAGTTTGCTTTCTATAATTGCAATCTATTCGGGAAAATTCATTTCAGATAAGGTGAATAGAGAAACATTAGCGAAAATTGCCGGGATTTCGTTTATTTTGATGGGTGTGGCTTTCTTTTTCTAAACATAAATCCCTTCCTTTTGTTAGACCGCCCCCTATCCCCCTAATATATTTGGGTTTGTTCTCCTCTTCCTAATCTCTTTAGGCTTTATACCCGAAACCGAGCAGTATTAGGGCAGGATTTTTATATCCCTAAACACTTTTTCTTTTTTACAAAACACTTTCTTTCTTTGCCAAAGAAAGAGCCTGTGCTAAGAAAGAAAATAAAACGGAGGTAAAAAAGAAAAAAAATGAAAATGGAAGAAAAAGTAGTAGGAATAGGAAAAAGTAGCGCAAGAACACCAAAGTCGTCAATGGTGGGCACAGCAGTTTTACTTGTCTTGATAGCAATGGTGTTTGCAGCTCTCGCATTTGTGCCAGCAATAGCATCGGCAGCGCAAGAAGAAGTAGAAGTCAGGGTTAATGCACCTGCGTATGTAGAGGGAACTTTTAACGCAACAATCAGAATAGACAGTGTTACGGATCTCAGCTCAGGTCAGTTCGACCTTTCGTTCAATTCCGGCGTGGTGAACATAACCAATGTGAAAGAAGGCGAAATAGACGGTGTAGCGGTACCGATATTCATGTGGCACTTTTTTGATGCGGACACTGTGCGGGTGCTTGTCTGTATGCCAATGGACGTGGGTGCGAATGGTTCCGGGAGCTTAGCGGAAATTGAATTTGAAGTAAAAGGTAACGGTGGCGAAAAAAGCGCGCTAAACATTTCCAACGAGATGCTTGTGGATACCAAAGCGAAGAAGATAGATGCAGAATGGTATGATGACGAAGTAACAGTTCTAGGGACAAAGGTAAGTGTTAATGCACCTGCGTATGTAGAGGGAACTTTTAACGCAACAATTAGAATAGACAGTGTTACGGATCTCAGCTCAGGTCAGTTCGACCTTTCGTTCAATTCCGGCGTGGTGAACGTAACCGAAGTGAAGGAAGGCGAAATAGACGGTGTGGCAGTGCCGATATTCATGTGGAACTTCTTTGATGCGGACACTGTGCGAGTGCTTATCTGTATGCCAATGGACGTGGGAGTGAACGGCTCAGGGTACTTAGCGGAAATCGAATTCGAAGTAAAAGGTAACAGTGGCGAAAAAAGCACGTTGGACCTCTCCAACAGGCAACTTGTGGATACCAAAGCGAAGAAGATAGATGCAGAATGGTATGATGGTGAAGTCACCGTCCTCTGAACGTAAGTTGATGCACCTGAGTCTGTATCGTACTGGAGTACTTTCAGCGATTATGCTATCGTAAAGGATGCGAAAAGAAGGAGGTTTTTGATAAATGATGAAAGGAGAAAGGAAAAATAGCAGAAGGAGAATGAGTATGAAGTTGTCAATGGCGAGCATAACTGTTTTGCTTATCTTAACGGCAATAGCAGTTACGTCTCTCGCAGTTACACCAGTAATAGTAGCAGCACAAGATGTAGAAGTTACGATTAATGCACCGGAGTATGTAGAAGAAAGAGCAACTTTTGTCGCTACAATAGATGTAGATGATGTGACGGACCTCAACTCAGCACAGTTCGACCTGTCTTTTGATTCAAGCGTGATAAAGGTAAGCGAGGTAAATGAAGGGGAAATAGATGGAGAGGATGTTCCGATTTTTGACTGGCGTTTTGTTGATACAGACACGGTGATGGTGATTATTATGATGCCAATAGGTGAGAGTCTAAGTGGTTCTGGGTATTTAGCAGAAATCGAGTTCAAGGTGAAAGGTAAAGAAGGAGAGGAAACTGAGTTAAGTCTCTCTAATGGAGAACTTGTCAATGCGACGACAGGCGGAATAATACCATCGAATTGGCATGGTGCTGAGGTTAAAATAGCCGTTGAAGAAAAGGACGATGAGGAAGATGAAGAAGAGGAAGAAGAAGTCGGCGAAGAAGTTACTCCCGTATCATCGAACATAACTGCTTGGAAACCTGCTGAAGCAGTTGTAAACGATACCGCAGACGAGTCAAGAACTTTCAATATCTCCGTAGGCCAAATAGCAGATATTAGCTGGCAAATAAATGGTACAGCAGTGCAAACAAATGAAAGCGTAACGGAAGCTAGTTTTACGAAGAGTGCTGATATTGGATCCTGGAACGTATCTGCAATCGCAACAAACACTACAACTGGATTATCTGATATGCACACGTGGATCTGGCGCGTAGCACGTACTGCGACTGTAACGCCAACAGAGGTAGTGGGTGAAATACCGCCAGCGGAAACCGAAGTTGAAGCAACTCCAACTCCTACACTGGCACCCCGAGTAACACCAAAACCAACGGCACCGTCAACCACTAAGAAAAAGCCAACGCCTACACCTACACCACCAGGATTCGAAGCTATTCTTGCAATAGCGGTGATGCCAATTGCGTATATTATGCTAAGAAGAGGGGGGAGATGAGAGAAGGGAGATGGGAGATGGGAGATGGGAGATGAGAGAATGGAGGAGAGGGAAGGGAGATGGGAGATGGGAGATGGGAGATGGAGCGAGAGAGAGATGGGAGATGGGAGAGAGGGGACAGATAGCCAACGGTTAACAGTTCCCTATTCCATTATGAAAAAAATTTAGGAGATAAAAACGAAAAAAAATGAAAAACAAAACATTAGCATCGTTAGAAATAGCAATTGTGTTCTGCTTGCTGTTTTTTGTGGCTTTACCAAGTATTGCCGCAGCTCAAGAAGACGAAACTCTGGACATCTACGGCAATGCCAACGAAGATGGCATCATAGACATGCGTGACTTAACATTCACAGCGAGAATGATCTTGAGGTTAGAAGATGAAACGGATTTAGCAGATGCGAATTACGACGGCAGAGTAAGTGTGGCAGACATGACACAAATCGGACTGATAATTCTCGGACGGGAAAGTAAGCTTACGCTCGTTGATTCCGCAGACAGAATCGTGACGGTGAACAAGCCGGTGAAGAGGGTGGTTATTGATATGCCTGCGGTTTACGAGGCTATTAAAGCACTCGGAGCTGAGGATAGGGTGGTTGGGCGGTGCCTCTACATAAATGAAATACTCTTCCCGGGGGTTGTCGAGTTACCGGTTATTACAGGCCCAGGGGGCTACGACGTATACTATGAGACAGTATTTGAACTCGACCCCGACATCTTCTTGTCCTGGAATGCACCTTTCCCTGGACTTGACGATGTCATAAACACCCTCGAGCCGGAGATAACTGTTGTCGCATTAAACTTCCACGAGCCTGAAACAATGATAGAGGATATAAGAAAACTGAGATATGTCCTCAATACAGAAGAAAAAGGTGAGGAACTCATCGCTTTCTACGAAGGAATCATAAAAGAAATCACGGAAAAAACGGCGGGAGAGGAAAAACCAGAAATATTCCTTAAGTGGCCTGGGTGGACACCTGAACAGCTTGGCACATTCAACGACAAGGCACCTGGGATGAGATATCAATTTGAGATAGTTTGCGGTACAAACATCGCGGCTGATCTGCCTGGATTTGGATTTGTATCTGATGTGGACCCGGAATGGCTGATAGACCAGAATCCCGATATTGTTGTGGCGGACATATGGAATGTGTATCACCCAGGTGCATTCGGTTATGAGGTAGATAACACCTCCGTAGCTATAGCGACAAGAGAGCAGATTATGGAGATGGATGCATTCGCTGGCGGTAAGGCGGTAGAGGACGGGAAAGTTTACCTATATGAGAGCGAATTGGGAAACACGCCCAGAATTATTGTCGGCATCGCATACTGGGCGAAGTGGTTCCATCCTGAGCTGTTCAGCGAGCTTGACCCGCAAGATATTCATCAGGAATATCTGACAGACTTCCTGGGCATAGACTATGACCTGAGCAAGCACGGCGTGTTCGTATATCCGGAACCGTAGTTAATGTGTATGATAGTGAAGAGGGATGACAGTGGATGAAAAAAAAAGAAAAAATGAAAACAAAAAATAGATTAATGGCAGTAGTGTTGTGCTCGCTGTTCTTAGTGACTTTAGCAGGAATTGGAATTGCCGCAGCCCAAGAAGACGAAATTCTAGACATCTACGGCAATGCCAACGAAGATGACATCATAGACATGCGTGACTTAACATTCACAGCGAGAATGATCTTGAGGTTAGAAGATGAAACTGAGTTAGCAGATGCGAATTATGACGGACGAGTGAGCGTGGCTGACATGACGCAAATCGGGCTGATTATTCTCGGCAGGGAAAGTAAGCTTACACTTGTTGATTCCGCAGATAGAACCGTGACGGTGAACAAGCCGATAGAAAGGGTAGTTATCGGTGTTCCCGCAACTGGCGAGATTATGAAAATACTTGGGGCTGAGGACAAGGTTGTTGGCAGGTGCGACTACATAAATGAAATACTCTTCCCTGAGATGTGCGAGTTGCCGATTACTTCAGGCATGGCCTACGACATATACTACGAAGAGGTGTTTGAACTGGACCCCGACATCTATTTGACTGGGTATTGGCCTTGGCCTGATCTGTTTCAACAAGTCGTAGACACCCTCGAGCCGGAGATAACTGTTGTCGCCTTAACCCCCTTCGAGCTACATACATTGGTAGAAAATACAAGAAAAATGAGATACGTCCTCAATACAGAAGAAAAGGGTGAGGAGTTCATCACTTGGTACGAAGGAGTGATAAACGGTATTGAAGAGAAGACAGCAGGACTTTCAGAGGAGGATACACCAACAGTGTTCCTTAAGAAGGCTTGGTATACCCCTGAACAGCTTTGCACCTTTACCGACAAGTTTCCCATGGCCAAATATCAAATTGGTATTCCTGGCGGAATAAACATCGCTGCTGACCTGCCAGGTGAGATGGTGCCAGATGTAGATCCAGAGTGGCTGATAGAGCAGGATCCCGATGTTGTTTTGGTGGACATATGGACTGCTCATTACCCCGGTGCATTTGGGTATGAGGTAGATGATAACTCAGTAGCTAATGCGACGAGAGAGCAGATTATGGCTATGGACGTATTCGCTAGCGGTAAGGCGGTAGAGGAGGGGAGAGTTTACCTATATGAGAACGAATTTGGAGTCACGCCCAGATTTGTCGTCGGCGTGGCATACTGGGCGAAGTGGTTCCATCCTGAGCTGTTCAGCGAGCTTGACCCAAAAGCAATCCATCAGGAATACCTGACAGACTTCCTGGGCATAGACTATGACCTGAGCGAGCACGGCGTGTTTGCATATCCAGAACCGTAGTTAATGTGTATGATAGTGAAGATGGATGACAGTGGATGAAAAAAAAAGAAAAAAATGAAAAGAAAAAATAGATTAATGGCAGTAGTGTTGTGCTCGCTGTTCTTAGTGACTTTAGCAGGAATTGGAATTGCCGCAGCTCAAGAAGACGAAACTCTGGACATCTACGGCAATGCCAACGAAGATGACATCATAGACATGCGTGATTTAACATTCACAGCGAGAATGATCTTGAGGTTAGAAGATGAAACTGAGTTAGCAGATGCGAATTATGACGGTAGAGTAAGCGTGGCGGACATGACACAAATCGGGCTGATAATCCTTGGCAGGGAAAGTAAGCTTACGCTTGTTGATTCCGCCGATAGAATCGTAACGGTGAACAAGCCGGTAGAGAAGATAGTTACTACTCATCCTGCAGGTACCGAGTTTGTGAAGGTGCTTGAAGCAGAGGACAGAGTGGTTGGCGTGGAGCTTTGGACTGGGAAGGATGAGATACTCTACCCGGAGTTAAGTAAGTTGCCAGTTGTTGCTTTTGGCGGCTATGATGTGGACTATGAGAAGATATTTGAACTCGACCCCAACATCGTTCTGACTGAAGTATTACCCATGCCAGGATTTGATGAGATGGTAGATACGCTCGAGCCTGAGATAACTGTTGTAGCTATGTCGATGGCAGATCCAAAAGCAATGATGGGTACCCTGAAAACACTGAGATACGTCCTCAATACAGAAGAAGATGCAGAGGAGTTCATCAACTGGTATGAAGGAGTTATGAGTCCCATCACAGAGAAAGTGGCTGGAATACCAGATGAGGATAAACCAGAAGTGTTCTACGAGTGGAAGCAGTGCTACTGGACGTTTAGTGACGACCTTATGACCATGTGGCCCGCTCAAATCCAGATGGCTGGTGGTGTAAACATCGCTGGTGATTTTCCCGGAGCATTTTTTCAAGTTGATAAGGAATGGGTAGCTGACAAGGATCCTGACGTTATAATTGGGATTGCACATGATTTCTCGGTATACGAGAGTCCTGCAATTGGATGTGGGTATGATGCGGATGATCCGACAGAGATACAGGCATTCAGAGAGGATATCCTGCGTCGGCCTGAACTGGAAGGATGTAAAGCGGTAACGAATGGACGTGTTTACGTATATTACTGGGGACTTGCTTGCACAAATAGATTCTTTGTGGGCGTTGCATACATGGCGAAGTGGTTGCATCCAGAGCTGTTCGAAGACTTAGACCCACAGGAGATTCATCAGGAATATCTGACCAGGTTCATGCGCATTGACTATGACCTGGAGGAGCACGGCGTATTTGCATTTCCGGAGGAACCCGTAGAGAGCTGAGAAAGAAGCCATAAAAAACAATACAAAAGGTTTTTTGTGAGGGAGATTTTCTTTATTCTCTCCCTCCTTCCCCAGATGGGAGAAATATAGAAAAAATTAAATAAATGAGGAAAAAAAATGAAAAGAAGAAGCATCATGAAGACATTCGCGGAAGTGAACGTCGGTTTCGAGGACCTTTACAGGCTGCTTGTTGCGCCAATTAAATCGGAAGGTGTCCTCTTCGAGAGGGCGGAAGTAGTTAAGGTAGGTGAAATCGCCCTAAATAATAAGTAAAAGGAGGCGTTAAAAATGGTAAGAATATCAGAAGAATTAAAGGAAATTATTTGGGATAACACATCATATTTTGCTACAGCGTCAAGAGATGGCAAGCCTAATGTTGTTCAGGTGGGACTGGTAAAAGTAATCTGTGATGATGAGCTGCTTATAGCGGATTTTTTCTTCAGAAAGACGAGGGGGAATTTAGAGAAAAATCCACAGGTTAGTTTAGGTGTTATGGATATGAGAAAGCTAAAAGCCTACCAGCTCAAGGGTGAGGCAAAAATAATTACTCAAGGCGAACTCTTCAATGAGGCTTCTGAAATACTGATGGAGAAAGCCGAAATTGGAAAAAAAACATTTCAAGAGCTATCCGAATTAGCAAAAGGGGATCCAAAGTTGGCACGCAGAATACAGCATGTAAAAGATATACACAAAAATAAAAAAATAAAAGCCGCGATCTTAATCAAGATTAAAGAGATTTATTCTACCATGCCTGGTGAGAAATATGAACAGTAGATTCAAACAAAACTAAGCGAAAGGAGGCATAAATGGAAATGGGACTCTTAGAAGCTATCAAGTCGAGGAGAAGTATTAGAGCATACAAACCTGACCCGGTTCCAAAAAGGGTCTTAACAGAACTTTTGGAGGTTGCTACATGTGCTCCTTCTGGCTCTAACACGCAGCCGTGGGAATTTATCGTTTTGACAGGAGAGACGTTAGGGGAACTCAATCGTGCTATGATAGAAAGACTTCACTCGGGCAAGATGAAGCCAGAGCCAGATGAAGATATGTCTTTTTCGTTTCCAACCGGTGTTTACAAAGAGAGGAGTGCCAAATTCTATAAGAAAGTTCTTGCTGTTATAAAAATGCAGGAATGGTATGAGAAAAGCATGATATTCTTCGATGCCCCGGCTGCTATTATCATTGTTACAGATAAGTCAGCACCGCAACCATGGTGGCTCTTCGATATCGGGTTGATATCACAGACAATAGCTATTACCGCTCAGAATTATGGCTTAGGTACCTGCATGGTAGGACATCCAGCGGCTTACTCGAAAGACGTGAGAACTGTTTTAAATATCCCGGAATCTAAACGAATTGTTGTCGGGATTGCCATTGGCTACCCGGACTGGAACCATCCACTTAATAGCTTGCGAACTGACCGAGAGCCTATTGAGAAGTTGGTTACATGGCGTGGGATGGCTGAAGAAGGAGGGATGAAAAATGAACAGTACTCGGAATGAATACGTGAAAGAAACCCCTGAAAAGCCTTATTACGGATACCGCATAATGAGCTATTTCACCGGTGCTTTAATCGCGGGCGGAATTGTAAGCATAACACTTGCAATCGTCTTCACCGCATGGAGTTCAATTTTATACTGGTGTTTAGGAGTGATCTTATTCGCATCAGGCGTGTTCTTGCATCTTTCGATGGGCTGGGTAAATAATCCAGAGAAAATAGAACTCGTAAAGGACAATTTCTTAGACCAGTTAGGAAATATCTGGGATGGTAATGGTAAAGTGCTGGACATCGGAACAGGACTTGGTCGTGTGGCAGTTGAGGTAGCTAAGCAATTCCCAGAGGCGCAGGTGATTGGTGTGGATACGTGGATGAAAGGCTGGAAACTATTTGGAATGACGAAATCAGGTGCGGAGAAAAATGCGAGAATTGAAGGTGTGAGTGGCAGATGCACATTCCAAAATGGTAGTGCGCTTGACTTGCCGTTCGAGGATGGAGAATTTCAATTAGTGGTAAGTTCATTTGCCTTTCACGAGATTAAAGTGCCGGACCGAATGGTTCTCCTAAAAGAAGCCATTCGAGTACTTGCACCCGACGGTGTGTTCGTGATTTGCGACCCTCTCAGCGGTTCTTTCTTGAAGGCATATAATGTGAAGAACGTGCCTGAACTGCTCGAAAAGGTACAACAGGTGGGCGTTGAGGATGTGAGGTATGAGAGTTTTAAGGATGCCGGTGTCAACCTTGGTGGACTCGCTCATCTCTGGGAAATTGGGTATTTGAGTGGAATGAAAGGAGGCGAAGATGAAGAAACTACCAGAAGTAAATGAAAGTTTTGAGGACTTGTACAGGATGCTCATCGCACCAATAAAATCGAAGCTGCTGCTGACGGGCATCGAGCTGAAAGTGTTCGACCAGTTGTCTGAACCAAGATCGGCTGAGGCGGTAGCGAAAACGCTCAGCGCACACCCTGTAAACACGAGGCTGTTCTTGGACGGTTTAGCTGCGAGCGACCTGATAGTGAAAAAGAATGGTCTGTACCAGAACACGCCCCTCGCGCAGACGTTTCTGGTAGATGGTAGCCCGACATTTTTGGGGCAACTGTTCATGTTTCAATCGCAGTTTTATTATTCTAGCCTCGATGATCTACCCAAGCTGGTTAAAGAAGGCCCTCTGCCGCCTTCGATGGAAACGGATTTGGGTGGTGAAGAGATGTGGAAACAGGTTACCGTTGGTTTCGCCAACTCTGTACGGGCCGGTTTGGCTCAGTGGGCAACAGAGATTGTTTCGGAACTACCAGAGTTCCCGCAATTCCAGAAGATGCTCGACCTTGGCAGTGGCCCAGGAATTTATGCAATTGCCATTGTATCCTCCCACCCAAGCATGAAGGGCGTTATTTTTGACCGATCGGCAATAGTGGAGGTGGCTGAGAATTTTATCAAAGAGTATGAGATGGAAGGCAGGATAGAGGTTATAGCTGGTGATTATAATCATGACCCCGTCGGCAAGGGATACGATTTAATTTGGGCCAGCAATACGCTCAATTTTGCCAGACAGGATATGGATGCGCTTATGAAGAAGGTTTATGACGCCCTCAATCCCGGTGGCGTATTCATCAGCTTCTGCGAGGGTCTGACTCATGAACGAACTAAGCCAGATACCCATGTGCTATGCATGCAGTCTATGATACTGATGGGTCAGGATATGTGCTTTGACCAGGGCGAAATCGCCGATTCCATGCTTCGTCTCGGGTTCAAGTCCGTCCGTTCACGCACGCTGGATACGGACTGGGGACCGATGGAGCTTGACATTGGGAGGAAGGAGTAAAAATGCAACATTCAAACAAAACCGAGAGAAAGGAGGAAAAAACAAAAATGGGGCTCTTAGAAGCTATTAAGTCGAGGAAGAGTATCAGGGCATTCAAGCCCGACCAGGTTCCCAGGGAAGTCTTAACAGAACTTCTGGAAGTCGCAAGATGGGCTCCTTCTGGAACCAATACGCAGCCCTGGGAATTTTTCGTTTTGACAGAAAAGGTATTGGATGAGCTTAGCCATGCCTTTGTAGAAAAGGTTCGTTCAGGGGATATTATGAAGCTTCAACCAGATATAGAGATGTTTAAAAGACCTGCAAAGGGTATTTATGGAAGGAGAGAGCAGAAATTTTTCAAGCAGTTTCTTGACCTTCTGGAGCCTGAGGAGGGAAAGACAAAAATGCAGAACTGGTTTGAGCTGAGTGCAAGCAGATACTGTGCCCCAGCTCTTATTATCGTAGTTGCAGATAAATCAGCACCGGGCTGGTTCATTTTTGATATAGGCTCGATAACGCAGACAATAGCTCTTGCAGCTCAGGAATTTGGCTTGGGTACATGTATCTTGGGTGGTGTAGCATATTTTCCCGATGTAGTGCGTAGAATTGCAAACATTCCTGAGTCCAAGCAAGTTATTATCGGGATTGCTATTGGATACCCGGACTGGGATCATCCACTTAATAGCTTGCGGACTGACCGAGAGTCTGTTGAGGAATTGGTCACATGGCGTGGAATGGCTGAAGAAGAGGAAAAAAAAGAATGAAAAACGAAAAGGAAATTGAAAGGAAGGAAGGAGGAAAAACAATGAAGAAGTTACCAGAAGTGAATGAAAGTTTCGAGGACTTGTACAGGATGCTCATTGGGCCGATTCGATCGAAGCTGCTACTGACGGGCATCGAGCTTGGGGTTTTCAATCACCTGTCCGAACCCAGGTCGGCAGAGGCTGTGGCGGAGGCTCTTGGCACTCATTCGGAGAACACGAGGCTGTTTCTGGACGGGCTGGCAGCAAGCGACCTGACGGTGAAAAGGAATGGACTGTATCAGAACACGCAGGTCACGCAGGCATTTCTCGTGGAAGGCCGCTCCACATTCTTAGGGCAGATGTTCACCCTCCAGTCTCAGATGTGGGACCCGGCCACCAACGATATGTCCAGGCTGGTCAAAGAGGGGGCACTGCAGCATTCGCCTGATGCGGATATGGGCTCCGAGGAGATGTGGGCACAGTTTGCAGCATTCATGGCAAACTACGAGCGCGCTGGCGTGGCACAGCAAGCGGTTGAGCTCGTCTCGGAACTGCCGGAGTTCTCATCGTTTCGGAAGATGCTGGACCTCGGTGGAGGCCCGGGGGTCACGGGAATTGCCATTGTGGGTGCGCATCCGAGCATGAAAGGTGTCATCTTTGACCGACCGGCAATAATCAAGGTGGCTGAGACATTCATAACGGAGTACGAGATGGAAGACCGGTTGGATGTACTGGCTGGAGATTATAACGGTGATTCCATCGGCGAGGGTTACGACCTGATCTGGGCAAGCAACACGCTTAACTTTGCCAGGCACGACCTGGACTTGCTTATGAAGAAGATATACGATGCGCTCAACCCGGGCGGCGTATTCATCAGCTTCTGCGAGGGGTTGACCCACGAACGGACGAAGACGGACTTCGTTGTTTTGTCCATGATGCCCATTGCGCTGATGGGTCAGGACATGTGCTTTGACCAGGGCGAAATCGGTGATTCCATGCTCCGTGTCGGGTTCAAGTCTGTTCGTAGTCGCACGCTGGATGTACCATGGAGCACGGCAGACCTCGACATTGGGAGGAAATAGGAATGGGTGTAGGGATGCAGCAAGGACGAAATAAAGGAGAGTGGAAGTGACAAGGGATAAGGAAAATAAAAAGGAGAAAGGAGAAGTGGCTTTTGATAAATAGAAGTAGAATCCATAGTCATGCCGGGAACAGAAAGGAAAACAAATTCCTCAAAGACTCTTTAAATCTTCTGGCTAATGATTCATCAACTTTCTCAGATAATTCTTCTACGTCTTTTTCTGTGAACTCGCTTTTCGCTACAATCGCTTTCAATTCAAGCATTCTATCTAATTGTGCTTTGAGCAACTTCCTCACTACTACTTGCCACTCTATTTCTGGAAATTCTTCCATCTCTTCCTTTAATTCTTCAGGAATCGTAATTGTTAACTCTCCCATTTCTATCACCACTAATAATGTTGGCAATGAGTACATAAATAACTTTGACTTGTGGTTTGTGGAAGAAAATAAAAAATTTAGGAGGTGAAAAATGGCAATACTAAAAAAAATAATACCCGCAATTATCTTTGGTGTAGTTTACGCAGTATTAATTTTACTTGGCTGGGGAATTAACGATATTCACGGCTTCTTCTCGCATCCTGCAAGGACGATACTGTTTGCCGTTACAATCGGTGTGAACACCCTGACCATGCTATTCAAAGACAGGTTTGGTGTAGAATTCAATAAGAAGGGCGAAAAGGTGGACCCAAAGGAAAAATTGACAGGTGTGATGCTTCCAAGCTTGATGGGATTCCTGATAGTGTTCGTTGCCCCTTACTCAGAAAGCCATAATCTCTTTGTGATGGTGGGCGGAGATGCCCTGCGTTATTTAGGGCTGATTATCTTTCTTGCTGGCTATGTTTTTATGGTCTGGGGTCCTTTGCATTTAGGGGAGCAATACAGTTTGCTGGTTACAATTCAAGAAGAGCACAAATTGGTTACTGACGGTCCCTACAGATATATGAGACATCCGAGATACAGCGGGATCATTTTCTGGGTGCTTGGAGTGGCCCTAATTTTTCTCTCCATTCCTGCGCTGGTGCTGGCGGTTTTGATGTCGGCGTTGATGTTGTTGCGGATTCCAAAGGAGGAGAAGGTACTTCATGAGGAGTTTGGAAAGGAATGGGAGGAATATTGTAAAAGGACAACTAAAAAAGTGGTACCGGGTGTCTACTAAAAATCAAAAAAGAGACAAAAGAAAGGATGAAAAATGAATGAAACAAAAGAAAAGCTCTCACAAAGTGCAAAGCCCATAGGCTTCTGGGGCAGGATTATAGCCCGACTTATGGCGATAGCACATAGAACCATATACAAGAATGTGGCTGCCGCGCTGAACATGCAGCCGGAAGACGATTATCTTGAGGTAGGTTGCGGTTCCGGAATTTTCATGAAATCGTATGTATCACACGTTCGCAGCATTGCTGGGCTTGACCATTCCAAAGATATGGTCAAAGTGGCATCTCACTACAACCGAAAACGCATTGAGGCGGGCACGGCAGAGTTTCGACATGGTGACGCAGCCCAGCTCCCCTGGGAAGACGAAAAATTTAGTGCTACAGCAGCGATTGGAACCTTCCTTTTCTGGCTAGAGCCTCTGGAGTCACTGAAGGAGATTCATCGCGTATTGCGCTCTGGAGGACGGTTAGTTATCAGTTTGGGATGGAATGCAGATGATGGGCTGAATCATACAAAACATGTCAAAAAATATGGAATCAAACTGTACACGGGAAAAGAGATGCAGGCAATGTTTCAGGAAGTTGGGTTCTCGGAAAGTTCTATTACTTACTCGAAGGGCTTTATGATGCCTAAACTCATGATCGCGTGTGCAAAAAAGTAAGGAATAAAACTATGTTAGAAGGCTTAAAAAGATTATTGGGACTTGCGGGGCAGCAAAGGAGGAAGCTAATCGCTTCGTGCATTTTATCCGTTATCGGAACAGCCCTGGGGCTGGTACCTTTTATTCTTATTGCATAAAAGGAGTGCGTATGAATACAAAAACGAAGGATAAACGAAAGCAGGGCTTTGCCCGCCTGGTGGAGATAGCCGGTACAAAAAAGTGGTGGCTCTTTCTCTCGATGTTTCTGGCGGTCCTTGCCACTGCCGTACAGTTTATTCCCATTGTAGCGGTCTATCTGGTCATCCAGGAGCTTGCCCTGCATGCCGCCGACATCTCGGCGCTTGATTCCGCACTGCTCTACCGCCTTGGTTTTATCAGTCTTGGTTCGGTGGCGCTCTACGGGGCTTTGCTCTACGCCTCTTTGATGATCAGCCACGTTTCAGCCTTTACCATTCTCTATGAGATACGGGTGCAGATAGCCGAAAAGCTCTCCCGGGTTTCGATGGGCTTTTTCTCGAAAAAGGCGAGCGGACAGCTGAAGAAGGTGATGTCCGAGGATGTTGAGCAGATCGAGCTCTTTGTCGCCCACCATATCCCTGACATTACCAGCGCGGTCGTCTTTCCCCTGGCGATGATCATCTTCCTCTTTGTGGTTGACTGGCGCCTTGCCATAGCTGCGCTTGTCCCATTTCCCCTCACTTTCGGGGTGATGATCAGGATGATGTACGGTCCCGATACTAAGGATGCCTATCAAAATTATCACGACGCCCTTGAGAATATGAATGCCGCAGTTGTCGAGTATGTCCGGGGAATGCCGGTGGTAAAGGTTTTCGGCAGCGCGATGGACTCCTTCCAGCGGCTGAACGGTGCTGTGGAAGATCACCGCAGTCGTTCGAAAAATATGGCAAAGGACTACTCGCGAACCTATCCTGCCTTTCTCACAGCCGCATCCTCTTCGCTGATGTTTATTATTCCCGCTGTTGTTCTGGTCTTGAAATTCACCCCCGTCGGAACGCAGTTTGTCCCGACAGCCCTCCTGTTCATGATAGTTGGCGGCGGTTTCTTTTTTCCGCTGCTTAAACTGCTCTTTATGGGCGGCTTTCTCAACCAGATAAACGTTGGCGTCCAGCGGATCGATGAAATCCTCTACATGGATGAGATGGAGGAAGCAGGCGCAGACAAGAAGCCTTCAAGCTCCTTAGTCGAGTTTGACCGGGTCGGTTTTGCTTACAATGAAACCCCTGTTATTCGGGATCTCTCCTTTTCCGCAGCACCAGGCAGCGTTACCGCGCTTGTCGGACCCTCGGGTGCCGGAAAGACGACGGTGGGTCTGCTTGCCGTCCGCTTTTGGGACATTGATTCAGGTTCCATAAAGATAGGCGGAGCCGATATCCGGGAGATGAAAAGCGAGGTTTTGATGAATCACGTATCCTTTGTCTTTCAGGACGGATTCCTCTTTTTCGACACCATCGAGGAGAATATCAGGATGGGCAATAAAATTGCCAGCCATGAAGAGCTTGTTGCCGCGGCAGAGGCAGCCTGCTGTCACGACTTTATTGAAGCGCTGCCCGAGGGTTATCAGACCCTGGTTGGCGCGGGGGGAACCTACCTTTCCGGCGGAGAGGTGCAGCGTATCGGTATCGCTCGATCCATCTTAAAGGATGCGCCGGTGGTCATCCTCGACGAGGCGACCGCTTACGCGGATCCGGAGGGCGAGGGAAAGATCCTTGAGGGACTCTCCCGCCTTATGAAAAACAAGACGGTGCTTGTTATCGCCCATCGATTATCGACTATCAGCAACGCCGATCAGATTCTGGTGCTTGATGAAGGGCGCCTTACGGAGTCGGGAACCCATCAGGAGCTTATCACTGCTTCGGGGCTCTACGCGGATATGTGGGCAACCTATTCCAGAGCCAGAGAGTGGAAAATTGCTGCTAAAAAAGAAGGAGTGAAAACATGAAGATACGGGATATAATGGATGCAGCTTCGATGGGAGACCGGAAGCAGTTGCGTCCCATGATTTTGTGGACGATACTGGAGTACATGTTTCGAGGGGCGCCTTACGGGGTCCTACTGCTTGTGGTGTGGGAGCTTTTCTACCCGCTCCAGCACCCCGGGGCAGAGATCGATCTCGGCGCAATCACGCTCTACAGCGTCCTATTTGCCTTGAGCCTTGTGCTGCTCTACTTTATCAGCAAGGTCAACTACAGACAGGTCTACTATAAAAGCTACGATCTCTGCGCCGACGGGCGGCTTTCGATTGCCGATCACCTCCGCAAGCTTCCGATGGGCTTTTTCAACTCAAAGGATCCCGGGGACATCGGATCATATCTGATCACAGATTACGCCAATGTCGAGTTTATTCTCAGTCATCTTCTGCCGCAGATTATCGGCGCTATCGTTATGCCTACTTTTCTGCTTATTGTTCTGGCGACCCAGAGCTGGCAGCTTGCGCTGGTTTCCGCGCTGGTGATTCCTCTCGCTATCCCCTTTACCTTTATCTCGAAGGCTTTTATTACCCATTTCGGAAAGAAGAGGCGGAAGGCGGGTATCGATGCCTCCAGCATAATGCTGGAATACATCCATGGAATGCGGCTGATCAAAGCTTTCAATCTTACCGGGGCAAAATTCGACCGGCTTGAAAAGACCTTCCGCAGACTCAAGAACCTCTGTATCAAGCTTGAGGCTGGCGCCGGTCCCACCATCATGTTTTCGAGTTTTGTGCTTAACGCAGGGCTTACCTTAATCATACTCTTCGGGCTTACCTTTCTTTTTGCCGGAACGGTATCACTGCCAGTCTATGTGATGTTCCTTGTCCTGGGTACCCGGGTCTACGAGCCGCTGATCCAGGTGACGATGTATATGGCGGAACTTAACTACTACCAGCAGGGCATTGAGCGATTGAACGATCTCAGGGCGACTGCCCCCTTAACGGGATCAAAGCCCGGTCTTAAGCCTTCATCCTTTGATATTGAATTCGGCGACGTCTCCTTCCGATACCATGAAACCGAAGTGCTCAAACATGTGAGCTTTAAGGTACCCGAGCGCTCCCTTGTTGCTCTCGTCGGTCCTTCCGGTTCGGGAAAAACCACCATGACCCGGCTGATCGCCCGGTTCTGGGACGTAAACGGTGGAGCGATCCGGATGGGCGGCGAGGATATCCGGAGCTTTGACCCGGATATCCTCCTTTCGTCCGTCTCCATGGTATTCCAGGATGTCTACCTCTTTAACGATACCATCCTCAACAATATCCGGGTGGGAAACAAGAACGCCGCAATGGAGGAGGTTATCGCCGCAGCCCGAGAGGCACGCTGTCACGAGTTTATCGACCGACTTCCCGATGGATATGAGACCATGGTCGGCGAAGGGGGAAGCACCCTCTCCGGAGGCGAAAAGCAGCGCATCTCCATTGCCCGCGCCATCCTCAAGGATGCACCGATCATCCTCCTTGACGAGGCAACGGCAAGCCTCGATCCGGAGAACGAACTCTATATTCAGGAAGCGATCGACCGCCTTGTTCAGAGCAAAACCGTGGTCATAATTGCCCACCGTCTTAATACCGTTGTGAATGCAGATGCCATTGCGGTGCTGGATGAGGGGCGTCTTGTGGAGCAAGGGACACATCAGGAGCTGATGAAAAAAGACGGGCTCTACCGCAGAATGTGGGACGAGCAGCAGAGCGTGAGGGGGTATAAATTCGCATCATGAAGGGGATTTACGAAGCCTTTGCAGCAGCACAGGCAGGCGGTGCATCGGATAGCGAGCAGATCCGGCGGGAGCGGGAGCGGCTGAAGGCATCCTATCCTGATGGTTATGACACAAGAATCGGTGAGCTTGGTGAACGTCTGAGTGGTGGGGAAAAACAGAGGATCGCAATTGCCCGTGCTATGTTAAAGGATGCTCCGATCGTGATACTGGATGAAGCCACCGCTTATGTGGATCCGGAAAACGAGATATTGATCCAGGGTGCAATCAACTCCCTTGTCAGATCAAAGACGCTGATCATCATTGCCCATCGGCTCTCCACCATCACCACTGCTGATCAGATCCTGGTTGTTGATCAAGGGACGGTAATAGAGCAAGGCAAGCATTCTGAGCTTGTATCCAGAGATGGATTGTACCGTCGGTTCTGGGAGAAGCGTCAAAAGGCAAGAGGGTGGAAGATAATAAAGGAGCAACAATAAAATGTTAGATGAATTCGTTGATAGGACCGCAAGGAAACCATCAGGATCATTTGCGAGAAGGATGTATAGCAATCCACGCGGGCATTATAAGTCTTTCCGCGGGACTCTGGATAAACTTCAACTGAAACCAGATGACATATTTCTTGAAATTGGTTGTGGAGGAGGGGTTTTGCTAAATATGGCACTGGAAACGGTAAAACATGCCAAGGCGATAGACCATAGTTCTGATATGGTTCAGATTGCAAGAGAAAAGAATCACGAAGCCGTATCTGAAGGTAGGGTTGAAATAGTTCAGGGAAATGCGGAATCATTGCCCTGGGACGACAATTCTTTTACCTGCGCCACGGCTAGCAATATGTTTTTCTTTATTGACAAGCCCATGAATGTTTTGACTGAATTTTACCGTGTTCTAAAGCCGGGTGGACGTCTGGTTATCACATCAACAGAAGATTCAATATTGCCAAAATTGTTGTTTGTGCTCTGGTCTCATTCCATGCATCTCTACAAAAACCAAGAGATGGAATCTATGCTTAAACAGGCAGGATTTCAGACGGTTGAGGTGAAGAGTCTGGAGCGGTTCATTCAGTTGAGCTATGCAGAGAAATAAAAAATGAAGAAAGAAACAAACATGCAAGACAACATAAGGGTTGAGAAAGAGAGAAAATACTGGGATAAGTACGCTCCTAAGTACGATCGTGGGATAGAGAAGTATTGGGGATTTTACTCGTCTTTGGTGGACAAAATCTCGCAAGACGCTGGTGTTGGGAACACCGTATTAGAAGTTGCTACTGGTACGGGTACGATTTCGCTAAAGGTAGCTGAGCAAGCAAAATAGGTGTATGGTGTGGACATTTCACCGTTGATGGTTGGCGAAGCGAAGAAGAAAATGGAAGAAAAAGGAATTTTCAAACTCGTAGCAGGTTTCCCTTTTTTTCATAAGTTCAGCTTCAAGGAGTTATCAAACCTCGTCACGGAATCATGGTTCATTATCCGGAACGAAGAAGTCATACGGGAAATGGTATTCCCTATTGCATATATTGTCGCTGAATTGAACATGGACGGGAAAATAGAGAGCGTATAAGAAGAAGAAAAGCATGTAAATATACACGTCAACGAAACTGGCTGGTGGAGTGAAGCAGTTCCAGAAAAGGCACATTTCAACGACACATCGGTACAGACGGCGATAAATGACGCCAGCGAAGGTGAGCACTACGTTTTTTTTTTGATGGTTTTTAAATGAATAAAATCAAAATTAGAAGATACATGGAAAGCAACACGAGAAAATGGCTAAAATCTCATCATGATACGCTGTTCCCGTTTTTCCCGTACCTCAAAAAGAAGCGTATCGAATGGCTGTTCGATAGATTAGAGCAAAAAGGACCGGAAAAGGGTGCGTTATATGTCCACATACCATTCTGCACCGGTAAATGCACCTTTTGTATTCTCACAAAGGAGTTGCCTTCGCATCCTTCGCATACAACAAAATACGTGAACTCGGTTCTGGAAGAAGCGAGTGCATGGGGCGATTACTTTTCTCCTGTGGAAACCGTGTACATAGGCGGTGGCACTCCCACGTCACTTTCGTCAGAAGACCTCAAGTTGTTGTTTACGGGGCTCAGGGAACATTTTCAAATCGAGCCCGATGCGGAAATCAGTGTTGAAACAACGGTAAGCGAACTCACAGAAGCTAAAATGAACCTGCTTGTGGAATTGGGTGTCAATCGCCTGAGTGTAGGTGTTCAAACATTCAATCGCGGTTTACGAAAAACGCTTGGAAGAAGAGGAGAGGGTGAAGAAGTTATCGAGAAATTAAACACGGTGCGAGCGTTTTTTCCGCTCCTTTCCATAGACCTTCTGTACGATATTCCAGGACAGGGTAAATCAGACGTAATTACAGACTTGCAAAAAGTCATAGAGATAGGTACGGATGGGGTTTCACTTTATCCCTTGATATACAGCCCCAAAACGGCAATATCCAAAAAGTTTGAGGCGCCACCGATTGAAACGGCAAAGGGCGCTTTTGGGACGGTAAAGAGCTTTCTGGAAGATAATGGATACCGGCACCTGAACATCAATCATTTTACAAACGGGCGTGATAAATTCCAGTATTCTACGTATTTCAACCGTTTAGGGAACGTTTTAGGGTTAGGTGCAGGAGCAACGGGTTTTCTGGCTGACTGCTTCCTGAAACACCCTTCTACAAGTGGAAAATACATCCAGAATAAGAACAAGAACACCGTGGGAAACGTTTTTAACGTGCCTGAGAATGTCATTCCTGTGTTATGGTGCGTATCGCAAATACAATACGGCAGAATAGACATTGAAACACCGAGAAGGGAATGGGGTTTTGAGCCGCTTGAGGCGTTTGCCGGGACACTGAAACGAGGTGTAGATAGAGGCGAGCTGATAATCGCTAAGAACATCATCGAACTCACTTCGGAAGGTATGTTCTGGGCAAACACGATTGGTGCCGAGATGGCGGTGGAATATTTGTATAACGGTAAAGGAAACCTCGTGAGTCTTGAAGAAAGCACCGCTAAAATTGCAAAGACGATTATGCTCAATAAACTAAGATTAAGAAGTAAGAGAAGAAATTAGTGACACAGATTAACGCAGATTAACACAGATGGAAAGAGCAATGCCGTTAGCCCAGCTCAACAAGAACAAAAGAAAAATCTGTGTAAATCAGTGTCTTATTTTATGGAAAGAAGTTATACCGTATATACAACGGGAAAAAATGAAAGAACTGATAATCGCATCGGCAGCCTTTGCTTTGTTCATCCTGTGTCCGAGAATGGCAGGTATGACGAATGTCATATCAGATGCAACGCATGTGGAGCTGGTCAAGGTGGTGGTGTTTGGAACGCTGTTTTCGCTTCCGCTGATAATAGCTATGGCGCTTATTTTTCAGCGATACGGGCTTGTTGCGGCGTTGGTGTTCTGTGTAGCCACTGATTTTGCTGCTGCGTTCGCAATGCGTGAGATAAGCATGAAAGCAGGAGTGGAAACACTTATAATCGCTTTGTTTGTGATTATGGGTGTTAAAATTGCGTCAATTGCCTCGGGATGGGTGAGTTAAATGGAATAAATAAATAAATAAAAAATCGAAAAGCTTTTATAATTGGAAAGTTCAGATAAAGCACAATAGGAAAAATGTTGCTAAGGGATTTTATATAGAAATATCTTCGTTGGAGAAACATATTGAACTGTTTGCAAAGGTATTTGACGCTCCTGGTCCGGTCGAAATAAAGCAACCTTTCTATAGCGACGGCCTCTTTTTTGTTTTTCGTAAAGAAATATTTGGTTTTAACCAAGATTTATCGGAAGGGGGTTTTTTTGAATTTTATAATTGTCTTCTTACAGCGGATAAAGATCGCAAGGTAGCTCATTCTGACCAGTTCTTCACGCTAGCAAATGACGCAATGAAAAGTCATATTAAAAAAGCGTATAACCTCTTGCCGAATTTAAAGGAGTTACGGAAAAAAGAGTTTTCATAATTAAAAAGAAAGTGAAAAAGCGGCTAACAGTGTGTTTGCAGTTCGCTTCGTTCGCTAATAATTCGCCCGTTTCTGTATCAAAAATCTGTAAGCCTTCCCTGCCTTAATATCGCACTCTGCACTTCGAAATCCTGTATCCTTAGCTTTAGCCCCGCCTTTGCTTGCAACTGCGAATCGATAAAATTCAATGCCTCCTTTTTGGTGTTGAACTTCTCACCCTTCTTTCTAAACGCAGCTCTAACCGTCTCGCGAACGACCCAAACGCCCAGAGGAATGAAATACTGCGGGTAGATTTCTCTGAATACCACTACGCCTGCCTGCCGCCGCATCTTATGCAGCGCCTCCGCAACAGCCAATCGCACAGCATAATACCCACCTCCTTCCTCTGCTGCATACCGTTTCCTGCCTTTAAATCCCTCGTGTTCTTCTATTATCACCGGTCGCTGACCCAACGCAAGCGCATCGTTGTTCCACACAGAGCCGG
>QBUL01000166.1 GCA_013180605.1 Candidatus Methanophagaceae archaeon GoMg1
GCTTGCGGGGACGTGGGCAGAGCCCACGAGCGTTAATCTGTGTCTATAATTTATTTTCTCGTTGAGCAATCACCTTTATGCACCTGCCGTCTGCGTAACTCCAGCACCGGCAACACCTAAAGCTTCTTGTAACTGTTGCTGCAACTGCTGATATTTCTTCTGCACTCTCTCCTCTTGCCTTTCCAACGTCTTCGATCTCAAATCGTAGGTCTCCTTCTTCTCTGATAAGTCCGCCTTCACCACTCCTCTCTCTGCCTTTATCATCAACTCGCCAACCGCTCGATAGATAACGGATTTTGCATCGAGCTTTTCCAATTCTTCCAGAGCATTTTCAGCGTCTTTCAACAGAGCTTCTACCTGCATCTTTTGCCTTCCCACGGCTTCTATCTGGACTTTTAGCTGCTGTAGCTGAGCGAACAGATTTTGCACCTGGGGCGGT
This sequence comes from Candidatus Methanophagaceae archaeon GoMg1, assembly GCA_013180605.1. GTDB lineage: Archaea > Halobacteriota > Syntropharchaeia > Alkanophagales > Methanospirareceae > QEXZ01. Next base: position 440 of record QBUL01000166.1, read on the forward strand.
ATTTCACTACTTCCACTCATCTCATCTTCCTCATTATTTTCTATATCTTATTTGGTATAGATAAGTTATTTTAGTTTATAAATAAGATGGGAGAAAGAGTAGGGATATTGGTCATTTCTTATGGTTCGAGGGCTGCTGCGGTAATAGACGCGTTGAACAGAAGCGAAGACTACAAAGCTCGTTTTTATGTTGTCGATAAGCAGAGGAATCCGTTTAACGTGAGGCATGCAGCGAAGCACGTGGTCATTCCTGATCTGGATGTTGGAAAAATATGCGACTTCGTTGAGGCGAATAAAACCGAGATAGATTTTGGTTTCTGCTGCCCTGAGAAGCCGATAATAGCGGGTGTTAGAGATGTAGTCGAGAGTAAGACTGGTGTTGCAATGATATGTCCCACGAAAAGATATGCGATAGAAGAGAGCAAAGCTGCGCAGCGGCTTCTACTTGAGGAATGCTGCACGGAGGCGAATCCGAGGTTTAAACTGTTCCACTGTGCGGAGTACGAAAGCGTAAGCGAAGTAAAAAGAGGGGTATGGGATTTTTTAGACGAAATAGGCGATGAAGTAGCGGTGAAGCCGGATAAACCCGCAGCGGGTAAGGGCGTAGGCGTGTGGGGCGACCACTTTACCAGTAGAGAGCGTCTATTCGAGCATTTTATGTCTATCTTTGACGGTGGTAGCGACGTGATAATAGAAGAGAAAATCGAGGGCGAGGAATCGAGCTTCCAGGCGTTCTGCGATGGTAAGCGACTTGCAGTTCTCCCTGAGACACGCGATTACAAACGCGCTTTTGATGCGGACCTCGGCGAAAATACAGGAGGAATGGGCTCTTACAAGGATAAAAACGATTGGCTGCCTTTTGTGAGTAAAAGCGATAGAGAGGAAGAGGAGAGATTGGTTCAAAAGATATTCAACCAGCTTAGAGGTGATGCGAGTAACGAAGGACTGAGAGGAATGCCTTTTTACGTTGCCTTTATGCATACGGGCAAGGGTGCGAAGATACTGGAGATAAACAGCCGACCGGGTGACCCCGAGATACTGTGTGTGCTGCCCGTTCTGAAAAGCGATTTTGTGGATGTCTGTTACCGTATGATAGAAGGGAATCTTTCGAAAGTCGAGTGTGAGGAGAAAGCGACGGTGGTTACGTATGCCGTGCCGATGGACTATGGCGGGTACCGAGTGAAATACAGCGGGAATAGAAGGGTGGATTTGAGTGGTGCGTATGCGTTGAAGGAAAAACATGGTGATAATTTGAGGATTTATCCGGGGGCTATGGAGTTGCGCGATGATGGGCGTACTTATGCGCTTGGTTCAAGAACGGTTTGCGCTGTGGGTGTTGGTGAAAGCATAGCCGAGGCGAGGGAAATATCGCTGGATGGCATCAGAAATATAGACGGTGCGTTGTGGAATAGAGGGGACATTGGTGCAGAGTACCACATACAGCGAAGTGTGAGGAGGATGCAAAGGGGAGCAGTTAGCGGTTTAGCTGATTAGAGGTATAGCAGGTTAGAGGTATAGCGGATTAGAGGGTTAGAGGATCGGCGGGTTTAGGGGTTTAGATAGAGATGGCTAAAATACATATTTAAACATGCCTTATTGTATTTCTGAGTTACCTCTCGCGCGCATCTCCCAAATATCATCTTCGCATCCTGAACTCTGCAAATTTTTTGTCAACTTCATCCCTCAATTCTTCTCCTACTTCTTGGAATACATCTAATAACTCGTTATAGATGTTATCAGAAGCAACAAAGTTCCAGAATCCTTCACCAACTAAAATTTCATCCTTTTCTAAATCACACAACCCTTTTAACTTTGCCACTTACATAAAAGGGTATCAGATCGTTGGGCTTTGCTACTAAAACCGTCTACCTTTTGGGCTTATGAACGTTAAAGATAAACTATTTTATAGGAAGGGGAATTATGGATTTTACATGAAAGGATATTTAGAATTGGTCAGTCGGTTGAAGGAACTCAAGTCCATAGGATATATTAAAACCCATAGAACAGGAAACACAGGAATTGGGAAGACTTTAGAAGACCTTTTAGGTATTGAAGAGAATAATATCCCTGGTCCAAATGCTGAGATGATCGAATTAAAGTCCGCAAGAAAAAACGCCAGAAGTATGATTACACTATTTACAAAGTCCCCTTTACCTGGAGGGGCAAATTCTGTATTACTTCAAAGATTTGGTTACGATGCCTGAGGCACAAGAAGATTGGATTTGCACACTACTGTTAATGCAGTATCATATAACACGCTTAGAGGAAAAAAGGGGATTCATGATTGAAATACACGATGATAGAGTGGAGCTTGTATCGGGAAAAGAAATTTTGGGTTATTGGGATAAAATAACCCTACAAACATCTTTTGAGCGAAAATTGCCTAAATTACTCTATGTTAAAGCGGATTGTAGAGGTAGTGAAATAGATGAGGAATTTTGGTTTAATGAAGCGTGGTTGTTAAGTGGTTTTGATTTTGAGAATTTTTTGATCCTTTTAAAAGAGGGTAAAATTTTGGTTGATATAAGGATAGGTCAATATCCTGATGGTAGACCTCATGATCATGGAACTGGTTTTAGGGTATCCCCAGATAATTTGGGTTTATGTTTTTCTCATAGAGATAGAGCAATATGATCATACTGGTCTCCAAAAGTCTAATATATATTCAAACGTCGCCCCTAATTTGATATAATTATTTGGCCAACCAAAAATCCCTACTTTATTTACAAGATTCCTCTTATCCCAAATTAAGATGTTCCTAAGTTCAAAACCTGCTTTTTGAAGTGCATTAACTACATAAATATGTGTGGGGATGCGCTTGTTTTCCCACCACACATCATTCACATTAATAACACAATGTGTCTTTGGCTTCATTAAAGGAAAAATACCTTTATAGATTCTTGTTAGAGCATTTGCATATTCTTCATGCGTCATAGTTCCTAAATCATGTGGATCGCTAGAATACTGCTGAACTTCCATATAGTGTTTATTGTTTCTTGTATCTGACCGTCTGCTTTTGTTAAGACATTGCTTTTTGAGCATGTGGGCATAAGGCGGCGATGTAACACAAAGAGAAACACTCTCATCTTCCAAATATTCTGGTATATTATGAGCATCATCATGGATTAGAATCTGTTTTGTATCCTCTTGTAGTGTTTGTTGAGATAATCTTTTGTTTGAAAAATCAATATAGTTTTTTTTAGATCGAAACCAACAGCGTTTCTTCCTAAGTCTCTCGCAGCTATTAGTGTCGTTCCTATACCAACAAATGGATCTAATACAAGTTCTCCTTTATGTGTAAAAAGCTGAATACATTTTGCAGGAAGAGCAATTGGGAAAACAACAGGGTGTATGCTTTTGTCTCTAATATCACGTTTTTCATAAAAGAATTCCCAAATAGCTACTTGACTTTTTACCCATTCCTTCGCTGTTAAGCAATTAATATGATTAGTGGGGCACTCACAAGATTTCATATACGAAATATCTAACTTCTTTCTTCTCATTTTGTCAACGGATGATTCTTCTATCTTTTCACTTTCCATCATTAACACTCCTCTTTTTCATAGGTGTTACTATAATCTCAAACTCATCCTTCTTCTTCGCCTTTATCTCCCATTGCAACATATCGCCCGCTTTCAACTTAAAATGCCTCGTTATCATCACCGGAACGGTTGTCCGAAGCGATCTCTCGCTTATTGAACTCGCTTTTTGTAATGTTGTTGTATCCGGCATATTATTATCACCAATACATAATAGATTTTATGAGTATATAAAACATACCTATTTTTCACCATCAATTAGCCGATAAAAATGTATAACCTTTATACACCCTTACTTATATATCTATTATTAGGCATAAAATTAGGTATAAAAAGAGGCGAGAAGAAAGAGGGATAGAAGAGAGATGAAAGGGGCGCAAATCGCTCATAGTGGAAGAATAAGCGAAACACCGAAGGGATGGATAGTCCCTTCGCAAAGCGAGATCGTTGGGTGCGAGCGCTAACCAATAAACCTTGTCATGCGTAGTGTCTTTAAGCCCCCATATCCCTTTCGTGATAAGTGCTTGTCTCCAATTTTCTTCTGACCCCGGTACTATCCAAATAATTGAATTCCTCGATTGATCGTAGTTTATAGAAGGTCTCCTCAGGATACATCGAATTTTATTTATCTACCTGCTCATTTGCTATTCTCTCCGCCTCATGGAGGTCTTTACAAACAAATAACAGGGTATCTAAGAAACTATATTCGCCACATATTATCTCAATGCTTGCTTTGAATATCTTCACATCGCCGAGAATTTCGATGTTCCTTTGCGTATCGGTTTTTTCTTCGATGAAGTGAGTATCTATCCCAAACTTTACCGCTGCTGCTTTGTTTGCTTCGAGCATGTTAATAGTAATATACCCCTTGTTTTAGTATTAAAGAATCCTGGCAAATAAAAACTTTGGAACAGAGAGAATGAAGCTAAACCAACCCCCGGAATTTGAAGCCCGAATAGGCATAGCGTTCTATTCTACGCAAACCGAAGGAATAGGCGGCGTAATAAAAACAAAACCCGCTGACTTCTTAGTTCGTGAAATCACGAATAGAGAAGAGCAAAAAGAAGGGAAATACCTGATTGCCGAGCTGACAAAGGAGAACTGGGACACACACAGTGTGATAAACGAAATCTCACGGCGGCTGCGAGTCAGCAGGAACCGAATCGGATTCGCAGGTACCAAAGACAAAGTTGCCGTTACCACGCAGAAGATAAGCATCTGGGGCGAAGGCATAGCGGAAACCGAGCTGGAACGACTAAAAATCGCTGACGTATCGTTAAAACTAATAGGCTCTTCGAATAAAGCCGTTTCTCTGGGTGACCTGCACGGAAACGAATTCGAGATTGTTATTCGTGACATAGAAGGCAGTAAAGAGGAGATAAAGCGGAAAATCGCGGCGATAACCGCAGAAATAGAAAATGATGGTGGCGTACCTAATTTCTTCGGCGTTCAGCGTTTTGGCATTCGGCGCCCGATAACGCACGTGGTGGGAAAACACTTGATAAAAGGTAGAATAAAAGAAGCGGTATTATCCTACATCTCGGATGTGTTCCCTGACGAAAGCGAAGAGGCAAAACAAGCAAGGCTTCTGTGCAAGGAAGGCGAACTGAAAGGATTGAAAGAAGGATTGAAAAAAATGCCACCGTTCTTGCGATACGAAAAGGCGATTCTGAATGAACTGGTAAAAAACCTTTCTTTATGTGGGGCTCCGCCCCACGACCCAACAAGCCCTGTAAGGGATTATAAGAAAGCTTTACCAAAGAAAGATGAAGAAGCGTATTTTATTTCTGCTTTTTCTGTGCTTCCGAAGAACCTGCAGAAACTCTTCGTGCATGCATATCAAGCTTATCTGTTCAATCTCGTTTTAAGCCGCCGTATGAACCAAAACCTGCCGTTTGACGAGGCTTTGGTAGGCGACGTAGTCTGTTTCCGCGACAGGTTTGGACTCGCGGATTTACACAAAGACAGGATGGAGAAAGTCACAGAGGACAAAATAGAAGCAATAAACAGACTGATAAAGCGCGGCAGAGCTTTTGTCACTGTTCCCGCATTTGGCTACGAAACCGAATTTGCCGAAGGTGTGGAAGGAGAGATAGAGAGGAAAGTTCTGGAGGATGGAGGCGTTAAACTGAATGATTTTTATATCGAAAAGATTCCAGAAATAAGTTCCAAAGGAATAAGAAGACCTGTTTTAGTGCCTGTGAAGGTTGAGTTAAGCAACGAAGAAGTTAGTGATGACGATATGAATCCTGGTCGAAATAAAGTAAATCTAAAGTTCTTCTTGCCCAAAGGGTCGTACGCAACGGTTGTGTTGCGAGAATACATGAAAAGCAAGCAAGCGGTTTAGCAGGTTAGCGGTTTAGAGGCTTAGCAGTTTAGAGGCTTAGAGGCTTAGCGATTTAGTAAAAGGACAAACTTATAATCTACTGAAAAAAAAAAGGATTGACGATGAAGAATTTTAAGGAATTAAAAGTGTGGCAAAAAGGGATTGAACTTGTAGCGATAGTGTACAAGATCACCGCCTCATTTCCTGAGGAAGAGAAATATGGTTTGAGTGCGCAGATGAGAAGGGCTGCGGTTTCTATTCCATCTAATATTGCTGAAGGGCATTTGCGAAAAACGGCAAAAGATTTTAGACAATTTCTATCCATTGCACGGGGTTCTTGCGCAGAGTTAGAGACACAAATAATTATCGCACATAAATTGGGTTTTATCCAAGATGACGACTTTAATAAATTATCTCCGAAGGTAGAAGAACTATCAAAAATGCTCTCCTCCTTCTACTCCAAAATAAATTCCAACCCACCAACACGCTAACATGCTAAACCTCTAAACCGCCAAACCGCTGAATAATGCAATTTGCCATTTCGTCCCTGTTCTCTTGCGTAACTTCAAACATCTCGAACTCCTCTTTTACGCGCTTTACCAATTCGTGCTCCGACCTTTGATGAACAGAAACGAGCATGGACTTTCCACTTTCTATTGCCTCTTCCACCGCTTCTATGAATTGCTTTGACTTCAATTCCATTGGTCCTATTTCGTCCACGATGATTATAATTGGGTCAGGATGTGTCAGCGCATTTTTTATCGAGTTCGCACCTATGGAATCCAAATCGGTGAGATTTACGGTGTATTTCCCCACTTTTACCTTTGGACCTGTCTGGCGGTGATGTACATGTGCCAAAATACCTATTTCGCCCGTATTTATATCCTCTAAGAAGAAGCCTACCCTTACTCCTCCTTCCCAAATATCGGAAGTAAGCATGCCCCCCACGGCTATACACTCAGCTTTCAATCTCGTTATCACTGCTTTTATAATCGTTGACTTGCCTATCCTGGGCTTCCCGGTTATTCCTATTCTTATGCCCATCTAACCCTTTTCTCTCTCGTTCACTTTCTTAATTTCTCATCTTTCATTCTTATTATTGTTTTTCTCGTGAAAATCTGTGTAATCTTGTGGTTACAAAAAGAGCCGAAGTCAGGATAAAGAATACAACAGCAGGAATGAAAGAATAAGAGATTCCAAACGAATAAACGAAGATGGCTGAACCCACGGGTCCCAACATGAGACCCAACGTTTTAGTAAATTCAAATATCCCTGAATAAGCACCATATCTGTCTTTTGGCACTATATCCGTAACTCTTGCTTCGATTAACGGTTCGACGAAGGCGGTACCGGTAGATACGATAAATGTTGTTGCTAATAGACTTGAAATTGAACTCATAAATCCCAAGGGTATGAGCGACACAGCGGAAATCAAGAACCCCAGACACATTATTCTCGATTTCCCTATTTTGTCGCTTAATTTTCCTATGGGTATCTGGAAAAGTAGAAAAGGGAGGACCGAAACAGCTAACCAGACTCCTATTATGTAATAGCTATAACCCAAATTCTGCAGGAACAGCGGTCCAAATATCCATCTCGCAGCGTACCAGAAATACAGTGACACGGTGCAGAGAGCCAGGAGCTTTAGCTCTCTCTGCTGCAAAAACTCCTTTAGCACGGGTAAAAAATCCATCACTGCCTGATTTTTATTTGTGTTACTATGCCCGTCCTTCATTCCAAATACTAAAATCAAAGGTACAACGAGCATAATAGCCGCAAAAAGGTATGGCGACCGTATTCCAAACGCCCCTGCCAGGAAACCCCCTATTAAAGGTCCTATGAGCAGCCCCGCATTTGCAAATGTGCCGAAAAAAGACCTGAATTCCCCTCGCCTTTCTGTTGGTGAGATGTCCTTGATGAACGCTTCGCCAACAACCCATATCGGAGCCGTGAAGACACCAAGTGCTATTTGCAACAATATTAATGGATAAAGGCGGGTATTAATGAAGAACGCAAGGAGCACAACTGATACGAGCCCAAAAGAGACGATTAACATCGGTTTTCTTCCCTCCCTATCAGAAAGAGTGCCAATCGGGAGGCTAAATGTTAATCCGGCAAAGGACGATATTGCTGCAATTAATCCAACCAACGCGGGGTGTTCGACAAATTGTTCCAGGTAAAGCGGATGAACCGCGATGACCGCACCTATGAAAGAGCAAAAGAGGAGTATAACAATAGAAAACAGTAGTAATTGCTTCTGTGCCTGAATTTGAGGTTGTAATCTTGATTTTTGATTGGACATGAATATTAACAAGCGTTTCAAAAAGAAAAAAACAATAAATATTCTATATGCAAGTGAAAGTTGACGAGTGGACTGAGGAGGCATTCGAAGCGAGTGTAGAGGAGTTCTTGGCACTAATTGATGAAGCAAAGGAAGTATTAGAAGCTGAGAAGGAGTCGAGAGCCAAAAGCGGATTGATTCGCATATCTCCTCGAGCAGTGAAGAATGTGATAGTCGTGGGAGACCTACATGGCGATATGGAAAGCCTGGTTCATATATTGAAAGATATCGAAGACCTAAATGCCGACAGGATAGTCTTTCTTGGTGATTATGGCGATCGGGGCTCGGAAAGCGTTGAGGTTTACCATGTTCTTTTGAAGCTGAAAGCTTCTGAGGGGAAAGGGAAGGAGAAGGCGAAAAAGATAATAATGCTGAGGGGGAATCACGAAGGACCACCGGACATGCCAGTTATGCCGCATGACCTGCCTTTTTTATTCACGAAGAAATACGGAGTGAGAGGGAAAGAAGCGTATGAGAAACTAAAGGAACTCTGGGAGTATTTACCCTATGCTGTGCTGGTAGAAGGAAGATACTTAATGTTGCACGGTGGATTGCCCGTAAATGTGGATTCGATTGAGGATATTGCATTTGCGCACGACTCGCATCCAGCATCGAGTAACTTTGAAGAGATACTGTGGAGCGACCCGGTCGAAGGTAAAGGCGATTTTTACTCGATGCGAGGAGCAGGCAGAATGTTTGGAGAAGATGTAACAGAGAAGGGGTTAAGGGCTTTGGGAGTGAAAACGCTAATAAGAAGCCACGAGCCTTGCGAAGGCGTAGAAGTAAAACAAGGAGGAAAAGTTCTAACGCTATTTTCAAGAAAAGGGGCGCCGTATTTCAATACGCAGGCGGCATATTTGGTTTTGGATGAAAATGCGTTAATGGAAGCAAAGGACGCGGCAGAGCTGGCAAGAAGCGCTGCGAGAATTTGGTAAATACGGCACTCTTCAAAACCCGGCACAGTCTAAAAATCAAGTGATTTATCACCGCGGAGAGCGCCGAGTACGCAGAGTTTTAAGACTGTTTCAATCGTTGCTTAGATTTTCTGGTGCCTCTGCGTTCTCTGTGTGCTCTGCGGTGAAATTTAAGGATATAGCAATTTAACTTAAATTTTTGTCAGAACAATATTCTATTACAACTCTATACATCATCAAACGTTCGAGTCCACGAATAGGAAACAGAAACAATGAAAGAAGAGGATCGAAAGAAGCAAGCATTGCAGTTCCGAGAACTGGCGGGAGACGACCTTTTCTGGTTTACCGTATCGCAAAACGTTATGGCGATAGAAAAAGACAGGCGTAGATTTGAGCAGTTGGCATTGGAAATCTTAGCATTTTTCGACTGCGAGCGGTGCTGCAAATGCTGTCGTGAAATGCCCATTCATCTGAATGACGAAGCTATGGAGCGACTGTACCGGATTGACGGTGGTGCACTGTTTGATAAGATAGACGAGAACGAGGTGGACAACTACCTGAAAACCCCATGCCCTTATTTAGAAGGGGACCGATGCACAATTTACGATGACAAACCAATGTCCTGCAGAATGTTCCCTTTTGTCGTTATTCGGCCTGTCCCCACACTGCAATTATGCCCACTGGGCAAGAACATCTTCGACGAATTTAAACGATTAACGCGAAAATACGGTAAAGGAAAAAAAAACCTGCGGGTGGAATGGGAGGAAGATGCTCCGGGTGTCAGGCTGCCTGATTACCGTGGGGACATAGGCAGTAAAAAAAAAGCCGTCTATGTCGCTCTCCCGATACCCGTCCTGGAGAAGTTTTTAAAATATCTGCGGATGGATGGAAAAGAAAAGGTAAAATGAGTATTAACTTGACATTGTCAGATTAATCGCAGAGTTCACGGAGAACGCAGAGGATGTAGGGTTAGCGGTTTGGCGGTTTAGCTAACGAGCTGAACCGCTAATAAACTAAACCTCTAATTCCGCGTTCTCGGCGGTAAATTTAAAATGTGACAAAGCCAAGCTAACAACTAAGCAATTAGAGCAGGAATCAATGCCAATTACTTCTAAATGTTCGTAACCTTGCTTTTGGAGTTGTTTACTTAATTCCTCTTTATATTCCTTCCCGAAATCTTTATCCGTTAAATTTATTTTTTCTACAATATTCCTTACCAATTCAAATAGATGATAAGGAAGTTTACATTCTACTTTTACTTCTTTGTAAGCTTCCTTTGATATTATCGCACCCAGTATTTTATCAAGTTGCATAGGCGCTATCTAAAAATCCAGTGATTTATCACCGCGGAGAGCGCAGAGCACGCAGAGTTTTAAGACTGTTTCAATCATTGCTTAGGTTTTCTGGTGCCTTTGCGTTCTCCGTGTGCTCTGCGGTGAAATTTAGAGATTTTAATCTGTGTAATCCGTGTCAAAAAAAAATAAAAAGAAGGGGAAAAAAACTCCCCCTCAAACTTCTTTTTCTAAAAAAGTTTGTTTGGTTTGGTTTTGTTCGTTGTCTTACCTATCGTCCGTAATATCCGCCGATTATCAGGTCACGCTCACCCGCAGGTTTGAATTCCCTGAGACCGCCTACTCCGAACTCCTTGGTCACGTAGCCACGGTCGAACGGCAGGTCACGGTCCGCGAATGCTACCTTCCACAGCGGCGACAGCACCCATGCGTCCTTATTCGCAAGGTGTGCACCTGCAACCAGACCGGCGTATGCACTCTGATGCCCCACGTTCATCGCATAGTGCGGATAGTTCACGCCCCGCATCTCGAACGGAAGTCCCTCATCGCTCTGGTACGAGTACGAGCAGTTTGCCGTGCACTGGTCTTGCAGGTCGTAGCCGAAGAATCCGAGCCTACCCTGACGCTCGTACTGGCCTAACTGAGACAGTGACCATGCGCTTAGCGTCGGCTGTGCAAGTCCCGTCGCACACGCAACGGTACTACCGCATCCCGCTGCCACGCAGCATGCTCTCGCGGACCCACCGAAGTGCGACTCTGCAACGGTCGGATACGCTTCGTATTGCGTCATGCAGTAGTCGTTCTCCGATCGGATCATCGCCTCCAGAATGTCCATGTTCAGCTTGTCGCCCTTTATCGAAGCCATCTCGCCGTCTGCGTAGTCCAGCCCGATTTCACATCCCTTGTAGCAGAAGTCCTCCAGAATGTTGTCCGTGTATGTCGCGCTCGCATACTGTGTGAATCCTACACCACCCGACATGTACGTTCCGAACCACAACTGGTCGTAAACCAGTGCGGCAACCGCGATGCTCTCCAATTCTGCCCTTATCGGGTCGTTCGGGAACAGTGCGGGAGATCTAGTACTGTCTGCGTTAATACCTAATGGCATTCCTCCTGGCTCGTTGTGCGACCTTGCTCTCTTTACCGGCATGTAGTTCGACAGCTTGACCACCGCCGCGTGCTTCGCATAGTACGCAAACTCTCCGGTTACTGACTCCCCTGCGCACAACTTGTACGCGTTTATCATCGTCATCCCGACCTGCATGCCTACCCATCTGAACATCGTTCCGCCATCGGACACCCTGCCTGCGACGGTTGGCATCCACAGAACCTGCCAGATCTTCTTGCCTATTGCTTCTTTCAACTGGTCTGCCTGCTCGCCCGGCTTCTCCCAGCCCGCGGGAAACTCCTTGTTTATGTCCAGCACGAATCGCCTGTCCAGCGCATCTACGAGGTCGTCATCACCGGTAAATACCTTCGCATAGCAATCATTCACCAGCATCGGCTTCGTCTCTACCATGTGCTCCTGGATGACCGCACCACCGGGCAGCGCGTGATTCAGCACTTCCAGGTAGTGGCTGATTGTATCGGGCGTAACTTCCTTACCCAATCGCGCTTCTAACAGACCGTGCGCGTCGTCCAGTCCTAAAACAATCCCTCGCTTCATGTCATCCCAGCACTGCTGCATCGCCGCATTGTTTATCCAGTGCAGGTCGTCCATGTCCACCATAATGTCCGTGTGGTTCATCATGTACGGCATCAGGTATCTCTGCCCCTGTGGCATCCCCACGTCTGGATTGTATCCCGGTGTTCGTGAATGTCTTGCGAAAGCTAACTTCTTCGATTCCTCCACGAACTCTACCTTCCTCTTGTCCTGCTTCCAGCCGCCATACACATAGAACTTCGTCTTTGTGTCTTCTGGCTTCTCTGAGAACTTATCCGACATCGCTTTCAGGAAACTATGCTGTATATCTCCATATGGCATTTTATTCCACACCTCCTCTCGGTGTAAACATTTTCACGTTCTTTACCCCTATGTCCTTTTTTCCACCTTTTATCTCTGACATCTTCTTCCAGGGTTGGAACCCTGCAATCGTTCTCTTCCAGTGCACTTCCGCACTCACCTCCGCTGACTCCGGGTCGTCTACTTCCTGCCAGACGCCGCCCGCTGCATTCCTGTACATCGTCGTCCTCTTCAACAGCTCGTCCTCGGGCAGTGGCTTTCCCATTACTACTGACTTGTCCATCGCACCACCAATCATATCCTTCACGTATATGACGTCTCCGGTGCTCTCGTCAAAAGCCCATCTTCGCAGTGCATCGAACATCATTCCGTTCTTGTCCAATCTAACCGCGTGCCCATGAACAGTTCTTCCGCACAGTCTCGTTCTCGCGGTGTCCATCAGCTCGGAATCAATAAGCTCCTTTGCTATCTTCTCTACGTCCCTCTCTCGAGCCTCTATGATCACCCTTCCGGACAACACACCAGGGTCAATCCCTCTATACCTGTTAAGCGCCGACCATGCTCGCTGTTGAGGCGTTATCGGTGCGAACTGCAGCGAATCGGTGAACTGCACGTATCGTATCCGGTCACCCGCTTTTGCTCCCTCTGTCGGCTCGACCATCTCACGAACCGCGCATTCTGGCTCCTCCATCTCCTCCAATGGCGGATGAATGCTCTTGTACTCCTCTCCAGGTGCACGGTGTGCAAGCAACCTCACAACGTCTTCCTCTGCTATGTCTCTCAACTTCTCATACGTATAAGAAGGATCCATGTATTTCCTTCTGTTATCCGCTATATGGCTCTTTCCAGGTCCAAATTGTGGCATTTTTTTTGTTCCTCCTTTTTAATTTACATTAGCTCCTTTGCCCCTTCGGCAACCGCTTTCATCGGCTCTGCAAACTCCGGTATCGCTCCCAGCACCTCTCCATACAACGCTGATGTCCTCGCAGGTATGAAATACATCGTATCCGCATCTACGCACATCGCAGCACAGAAACAGGGTATGAACTGCCCCTTCGCATGCCTCGTAACGATGTGGTTCCCGTAGAATACTCCCGGTCCACCGCCTCCGTAAATGGAGTGCGAGAAGAACGAACTCGATACCGACGCTCCCTGTGCCATTCCGAAGTCCACTCCCGGCATTCCCGTCTCGTGTTCCAGCAGCGAATTGTAATAGCATATGTTCCCTGGCACTGACTGCCCTGCACGCATCGCTCCACAATTCACGCATACCGCGGCAAGCATTCCCGCCGATGCGTAGGCATTCCACATTTGCATGTCATCCGAGTCGTAAACTATGAACCCGGAACCCAGTTTCTTCTGCTCCTTCAGTATACCGTCTGCCTTTGCCTTCTCCGCCAGGTCGTACACGACATCAGCTAATACCCCTTTTCCGTTGTCCTTTATCAGGTTGTATAGCAGGTTGTTCGCATTCAGTCCCTCGTATGCAAGGTCTAACAGATGTCCACGCTCAAAGGGTCCCATCGCGTTACCCATCTCGAACTGCGCTGCCTCTTCCAGGATCATCGTCAAAGCCGCGCCCTGTATCGCTCTCTTTCCCACCGTCGCTGCTAAGTGGTTCACCGGGATGTTCCTCAGTGCAAATCCCGGACCTTCATTCTTCATCGGGATATCCACCAGCATCTTTACCGCGCCGTCTGCCGTGTCCGGATCCTCAGGATACATACCCCATACCGCCGCCTTCACGTAGGATGCATCCCACATATCCACGTTGCACGTGTCAATTATCGCATGCGTCAATGCACCCATTGCAGAGGTAAGACCCGCAGAATAGTCGCATTGGATTCTCGCTGTTGGCGGTTGCGTCAGCATCCGCTTTCCACCTGCTATCAGCTTCACACTCGTGTCGTCACCTTCTTCAATCCGCAGCATGTCCTCGACTTCTTCTCGTATCTCTTCCGCTTTGTCTAATATTGGGAATTTTCTTCCGACGCCGCGGATGATCATACCTCTGCCGCCTATTGCACCGGTCGCTAACTTCTTCTCTAATTTCGCTAAGTCAATAGCCCCTGTTCGCAGGGTAAGGCTAATGATCTTCTTTATCGCTGAGTTTCTCAATGGACTGATCGCCTGTAACGGCACATCGCTCACCAGTACATTGCCTCTATCGTCGTATAGGTCTATCTTATCTTCTATAGCTTTGGCCATATCTTTTTTTTCCTCCTTTCTTTTATTTTTCCCTAATGATTTTGTTTAGGGTAACCTTCTTTATATCCCAACCCAACTTAAAAGTCTTTCGGTTTTTCTGAGCCTTCCAAAAATGAGATGCCGCTTTCTGCGCCCTTATTTCACATTAATTCGATATCTGTTCATATAAATTGTGATGATCATATAATAAGTGTGAACTTTGCCAAAGAAACTTATGTTTTTAGTAAAGGTTTTTGCTTGCAAAAAAGTTTTTTGTGAAAAAGAAAAAGTGTTGAGAAAAAGAGCAATTGTAATATCTCCTGGGATTTACACCTATGGAGCATCCGTGATAGCGGGAATTCTTGAACGATGCCCGGGAGATAAGGATAATATTGATGTAACGCTCTCAAAGAGTTTGCATTTTGAAGGCAAATTCGATTATATCTTCTTAAGCCTCAGCTCCACTTTGCATCTGCTTGAAATCGGAGATTCTATACAGGAACTGAAGAGAAAGTGTAAGGATGGGGGATTGATAGTGGTCGGAGGTCCTGTTTCGCAGTGCCCTGAGTTTGTTTTCAGATACTTGGATTGTGATGTGGTCGTTATTGGCGAAGGGGAGATACCGGTGGAGATGATGAAGAACGGGTATGGGATAGAGGAAATAGACGGAGTCGCGTACAAGGAAAACAGGGAAATAGTAATAAATCCGCCGAAGCAACTCCCTGACATTGAGCACAGAACTTTACCAAAGATACCGAAGGATATAAGTGAACAGGATGTACGGGGGGCAAATGTTTACATAGAAACACATCGGGGCTGCAAATTTAATTGCTCCTTCTGTCAGGTTTCTGAATTCTTCGGTCGCGAAATAAGAAGCAGAAGTATTGATAATATCGTGGAAGAAGTGAAAGAATTCAAGAAAGCGGGCGTGAAGAAAATAGCGGTCAGTGGTGGGACATCTTCACTTTATTACAAATTCCGGGATTTGTTGGAGACGGTAAGCTCTGTAATAGGCAAAAATAATCTCTCTGCCCCCGATATACGGGTGGATACCATAAATAATGAGACATTAGATGCAATACGAGAATACACGATTGGCTGGGTATTTTTTGGTATGGAATCAGGGAGCGATAGAATGTTAAAACGCATGCGGAAAGGGATAAAGGTGGGAGATATAATAGAAGCGCGGGAAGCGGCGAAGCAGCAGGGAGTGAAAGTTGCGGGTTCTTTTATCGTTGGTTATCCCGGTGAAAGAGCAGAGGATTATGAAAAGACAAAGGAGTTGGTAGAAGACCTGTGGCTTGATGATTGTTTTATAAGCATTGCAGAGCCCATACCGGGCACGGAATTAGCTGAAGAGGTAATAAAAGGAGAGGAGGATAATCCTTTGTTTATACAGAGTAAAAGAATTCGGAATATGTCAGTAGCAGAGGAAAGAGCTCTGGACCTCATGCTTACATCTTATGTCGCAAGGGAAAGACCCCTCACTTTAAGCGATGATTTATATGAAAAAACGCTGAAAGAGGTAAGGAAACAAGGAGAAGATATAAGAAAAGTTACGCAAATGATTACTGGTGGACTGGGATATGTTTATAATTGCGGATATTTATAACTACGGAACTCGGTATTTTCGGACTCGCTGTGAAGGAGAATGTATCCGTAAATAATGGTTGATATTTTGCAATGACGAGCACAGGCTAAAAATCGGGTGATTTATCACCGCGGAGAGCGCAGAGAACGCAGAGTTTTAAGACGGTTTCTTTCAATCATTGCTTAGGTTTTCTGGTGCCTTTGCGTTCTCCGTGTGCTCTGCGGTGAATTTTAGGGATATTGCAATTTCACTATAAAATTCGACAGTGTCGTTGATACTATATATACAATTAAATACGAACAAAACCAATAATAGAAGAGATGGCAGAAAAAGGGAAGGATGAGGAGAAGGAAAAGGGTTGGATGGAAAAGGCGGCAGAAAAGGCTGATAAAGAAGAAGGCGGCAGAAAAGCAAGGATAGCGGCACATGCAACGTGTTCAAAGTGTGGGAAAGAAGTGGAAGAAGGGGACTACATCGAAATGCGTGGTAGAATCCTTTGCGCCGAATGTTACGAAGCGGAACTGGAAACCGAAATAGATATAAGTGCCGCAGAGGGTACGGGAGCAGGATAAGGAAGATGGAAGAGAAGAAAAAATATGCACTTCCCATTCCCCGGGCGATAGCAACAGGTATAATATTTGAAGCAGCAGAGAAGTTCGGGTTGGAAGTAGACCAGGAGAAGCCACCTGAGGATGCCTTTGATTCAAGAACCGATTTACCAGTCAAGGATTATGTGCCCCGGGTAATACTATGGGGTGAATCGCCGGAACAGTTGATGGAGGCAAAAGAATACATATACAAGAAGCACGAGAAATGGATAACCAATATAGATGCAGGGCGCAAGAGTAGAATGGAACAAATCCAGCGTAAATTCCGTAAATAAAAATATTTAGGACGCAGATTTACACGGATTTACGCAGAAAACCAACTATTTCCTCAAATTATCAAATGCCTTGCGTTTAACTTCCGGTTTAGTGCCAAAATTAAATTAAATTTAAAATCCGGATTATCTGCGTTCATCTGCGTCCGATTATCAAAAATTTAGCCAATCTCTCTGAGGCACATTTTCACTTTGCTCACGATTTCGTTCAGTTTCGACTGCGGCACGTCCGCATTTCTTACTATTCCTGTAACAATTTCCATGACTTTACCCGGCGTTTCTCCTTCCTTATTCCGCGTGCTTACGCCTATCTCCTCGAAATCCTCAAATGTTACAGGGCACTGGCAGAGAACAATAGCAGGTACCGCTACCTTTCTCAGCTCAAACCGCACTTTGTAAATGAAATGCGCCTTTACATTACCATGATTCAATAGGGCAAGCTTATGCATTCCTATTATCTCCATCTCCTTTGACTCCAACCCAAAGGCCACGCCATGACCCCCAGTCGATGGTGCATCCTCCGGCGTTCCGTCTCCTGCATTCAATACGAGTTCTCCTACGTTTATTCCTCTGCCCCTTAATTCGGTGGTTATCTGGCACACCGGCTTTGGCACGTGCCTGTATCCCGGTGACATCGCAAGCGCAATTACGTCATTCTGCCGTGCTTTCGCGAATGTCCCGCGCTGCGCGATACCGCCGCCTAAACCTAATGCCTGCCCTTTCCTACACGCCACCAACTGTGTCTTTCTCCCTACTACCATTTTATCTTAATAATAAAACCACCGATTACACAGATTTTTTTTTGTCTGTGTTAATCTGCGTTAATCTGTGTCCATAAAAGATTTGTTTTTCTCGTTGTAAATGCTATTTTCTCATCTGTGCTAATCTTGTGAAATCTCGTGGTTTTTTGGTTTGTATTCTCCTTTAAGCTGCTTTCAATTCCTCTACTTTCGTTATTTTTCCGTCCTTCATGTGCGCTACCCTATCGCAAACCATCTCGACAAAATCAAGGTCATGAGAAACGACTAAGAACGTTATCCCTAAGTTCTCGCGTGCCGCCCTTATGGCTTCAGCCACGAATTTTTTCGTTATCGGGTCCATCGTTCCCGTGGGCTCGTCAAGTATCGCTATCGCAGGTTCCTTCATCAATACCTGAGCCAAAACTATCCGCTGCCGTTCCCCCGCACTCAGTTGTGTGTGGTCTTTTGGGAGTATTTCCACCGCTTCTTCTTCACTAAATCCTATACCCTGCAAGATAAAGAGTACCTTCATCCTCGCAAGCTCCTCCGGGACCTGCAAGCCTATGCAGCTCGTTAGATTCTCTAATATCGTCTTCTCTGGGTATAACGAGTATTCCTGATGCAGCATAGTTACGTGTGTCGCCGCTTGCTCGCCTACTCCCGGCGTAGTCGCACCCCACGCAATCCACACGCCCGTTTCTGCTACTCTTCCTACTTCTATCCATCTCTCCCCTGCCCTTATCTTGATCGAACCATCTGTCAGCGCGTCTATTTGCGTTATAATTCGCGCTAAACTTGTTTTCCCTGACCCACTCTTACCCAGTAATCCAAATATCTCATTCTCATAGATTGTTAGCGAAACGTCATCCACCGCCTTTACCATCCCTCGCCACACGGAGTAATAGTACTTCTTACAATGGTCTATTTTTATCTTCGGCTCTCCCAACTTCACGTATTCCCCACGCTCTATCTCTCCCACTTGCTTCTTAAACTCGTCTACCACGGTTTTCGAATCGCCGTATTTGACGACCTCGCCGTGGTCAAGCCATAACGTCTTTTCCGTCAGTTCTTCAATGACATAAGGCCAGTGAGAAGTAACAACCATTGTCATTCCCGCCTTCATACTTTCTTTCAGCGCTTTGTGAACCAGCTTTGCCGTCTCAAAGTCTAACGTTCCCGTGGGCTCGTCTGCTAAAAGCAACATTGGGTCCAGTGCTAATTGCCTCGCAAGCACTACTCTCTGTTTCTCGCCTCCACTGAGGTCGCTTGCCGGGAAAGTAATACGGTGAATCATTTTTACTGCTTTCAGCAGCCCATAAGCTCTTCTAAACCTCTTATCTGCCGGATACTTCCTGCTCTCTAATGCCTGTAACACGTTATACATAACCGTGTCGTCCCCGTATAACCCGAAAGTACGCTGCAGCATGATAGCAACCGCCTTTTTTACTTTCTTCCTCGCTTCTTCGTCCTTCCAGTAATTCACTTCCTCTAACTCCAATTTAGCTCCGCACTTACTGCACGTATCACCTGCTTTGCTTGGCGGTTCCACCCAATCGCATGAAGGGCACATCGCTACCCTGAAAATTATCTCCCCTGAAGTAGGTGCGTATTCCTCGGTGCCTCGCAACATGTGAAGCAAAACAGATTTCCCCGAACCACTCCGTCCAAGCAGCCCCAACGGCTCTCCTTCTCTTATATCCACGCTCACGTTCTTCAGAACTTCTTTCCCTTCGAACTCCATGCCTATATCACAGATTTTTACAAACGGTTCATTTTCGCCCATTTCCATCACTCTCTTCCTATTATTATTATTAAAGATATTTTTGCTTTTATGGTTAAACGCTCCTGAAATCATCTATCTTCTCTATTTTTCCCGCATTCATGTGCGCTACCCTGTCACAGACCTTCTCGGCAAAGTCGAGGTCATGCGTGACAATCACGAAAGTTATGCCCAGATTCTGCCTCGCTTTTATTATCGTCTCCGCCACGTATTTCTTCGTTACCGGGTCCATTGTTCCCGTTGGTTCGTCAAGCACGGCAATATTGGGCTCTTTCATCAATAGTTGTCCGATAAGTATTCGCTGTTTCTCGCCCACGCTCAGTTCCTGATGCGTTTTTGGTAGTATCTCTTCTATTTCATCATCCGAGAATCCCACGCCTTCGAGCACGAACTTCACCTTCATCTTCGCGAGGTCCTCCGGCATGTTCAGACCTATGCCGTGCGTGAGGTTCTCCCAGATCGTGAGTTTCGGAATCAGTGAATATTCCTGATGCAACACACCGACAAAATGCGCTTTCCACTCGGTCATGCCACCCGTAATTACGCCATCCTTCACGAAGGTCTCCTCATCTGCTTTTGACGCCTCATACCAGCTATCTCCCGCTCGTATCCACACAGAACCGCCTGACCCCGCGTCTAAATGACTCACAATTCGCATCAAACTCGTCTTTCCCGCACCGCTATGCCCCACAACGCCGAATATCTCATTCTCATTTATTGTAAACGAAATGTCATCCACGGCCTTTACCACGCCTCTTGATGCCGAAAGGTAATACTTCTTAAGTCCTTTTATTCTTATTATCGGGTCACCGAACTTTTTATAATCCTCTCGCTCTATTTCGCCTACTTCTCGCTCAAAATCATCCACTATCTTTGCCGTATCTCCATATTCAACTATCTCGCCCTTATCCAACCACACCGCTTTCTCGGTCAGGTTGCGAATCACATACGGCCAGTGCGAAGTAACGAGGAAAGTCGTCCCGCCTCTTGTGGTGTCTATCAGTGTGCGGTGCACCACCTTCGCCGTTTCGTGGTCCAGCGTCCCAGTGGGCTCATCGGCTAAAAGCAGAACGGGCAGCAGCGCTAACTGCCTTGCAAGCACCATTCGCTGTTTCTCACCCCCACTGAGGTCCCTCGTATCGGGCATATTCACACGATGCAGCATTTTCACCGATTCCAGTATCTCATATACCTTTTTCATCCGCTTACTCTTTGGATATTTTGCCCGCTCCAATGCCTCCAATATATTCCAGATGACCGACTCGTCACTGTATAAAGCAAAACTGCGCTGCAGCATAATCGCAATTGCACTTTTTAATATCCGCCTCATCGGCTTATCCTGCCAGAAATTCACTTCTTTAAATTCGAATTCTGTCCCACACTTACTACAGCGCTCGCCCACCTTGCTTGGCCCCTCTAACCACGTACACTTGGGGCAATATGCGATTCTGAAAATTATCTCGCCTGTATCGGGTGCGTATTCATCCGTGCCACGGAGCATACGAAGCAGAACGGATTTCCCGGAACCACTCTTCCCGAGCAGCCCTAACGGCTCCAACTCCTTTATGTCCAGGTTAATGTCCTTCAGCACCGTTTTGTCCTCGAACTTCTTGCTTATCCCGCGAACTTTTATGAACGTCTCAGCTTCTTCTCCCATCGCTCTCTCCCCTTTGTTACCTTTATATATATGACTCTTTCATATATAAAACTGAAATTTTTCCAGTCATCCTTAAACGCTTTTTCATCATTTAAAAATTTTTCTATATTTTGTTTTGTTTTTGCCCGCTTTTCTTCCTTCCTTCTGCCAACATCAATTCGCCTTCTCTGTTGAGTTCAACCCGCGTATTAACAAAGCCCGATTCGGAAAGCATTTGCTCTAACCCTGCCGGTGTGAAATACTTTGGCGCATGTGCATGCGTACTTGTTTTAGCCGTACCGCCTACCCAGTCAATAATCAGTATTCTCCCGCGGCGGGCGTTCAACACACGGTTTGATTCCTTTAACGCCCCCTTAGGGTCTGGTATTTCGTGTAATGCCTTTAGCGATACAACGACATCGAAGACATCGTTTCTAAAACCCATCTTCTCTGCTGATTGCATCTCAAACGCAACGTTCCCTGAACCTGAACACCTCGTTTTCGCCTTTTCTATCTTCTTCTGTAGCATGTCTATTCCGGTCACGTCACATCCCACTTTTTCATTCAGATACATGCTCAATCTCCCGGTACCGCACCCGACGTCCAGCACATTTAGTTTTCCTTTTCCCTGTTCTTTTTCGGACTCAATTCGTTCAAGCAGTTTTCCCACCAGCTCTACTTCGTTATCTAATAAATTTTCTTGTTTCAAAAGTTTTTCTACTACCTCAGCCCAGCCCTCCGGTCCCTCGCCCTTTGCTTTATACAGCCCGGGTAGCGAAATGTCAAGCCATGCACCTTTTTTGTTCTTTACCACCGCCGGCTGCTCCACCGCGTTCAACATCGAAATGTCATTCATGCTGTCTCCAACACCGAAGGTCTTCACATCGCCATATTCGCGCTTGAAGAGTTCTGTAAGCGCCTTCACCGCTTTGCCTTTGTCCGCATTCATACCGTGAATGTTGTAGTATCTTCCTCCGTGAATGACAGCGAAACCTTTCTCCTTGATTTTGTCAAATAAAACCGCCGCCTCTGATTCGGGTTCGTCAAAAATGAAACTCTCGTTGTATTCTTTCCGTTTTGCAAGCTTCGCCATCTCCACGCTTAAATTCGCATCGGCGGCGACCTCCTCCGCGGTCATATCGCCAAAACCGGTGATTTTAAATCCCGTTTCCCCCTTGATTGCCTTTAATGCGTCTCTTAACTCACCATACAACGCGCCAAATTCAACAACGCAGTAATCGCCCCTTTTTTTACATTCAAAACCGAATGAGAAGTAATTCTCAGGAACGAAAATCGCTCCGCCATTCTCTACAATAAACGGGTCATCTATCCCCAGCTCTTTCCGGTAATATTCGTTTTCAACTAATGTCTTCGCCGTGCAGAACACGACTGGAATCTTTCTCGTCTTCAACGCTTCCAGAGCAGGAAGAGCGGCATCAAACGAATAGTCATAGAGGTCAAGCATGGTTCCGTCGAGGTCGGTAAAGAGAACTTGTTTCATATTTATCCTATCCTATCACTCAGACTCAGCGTCTCGTTTCTTTATACCTTACTAATGTTTCGGATTTTCCTTCCAGCATGTTCATAAATCTGTCTGCGTCAATCCCACCAATAGGAGGCATTACCGTAACCTCCGGTGGTTTTTCCCACGTATCCAGAATATCTCCCAGCTCCCCAAGCACCTTTGACCTCACGTAATCATTGCAGAGTTCACTGTTGTAAATCGTGCCGAGAGAGCCAAGCAGCATGTTTTTAATATGCTCCTCTCCCTTTTCCTCGTGTAGGTGCGGGTTTAGCGTCTCTATCTGAAATATCTCTATTCCCGCAGCTTCGGCATCGGGATACGTTATTTTCTCCGCCTTATGCCCAAACACATCAAACAAATAAACGAAGTGGTAGGGTTCGACGGAGTACCCGGGAGAATAACACATTATATCCGCAAGTTTTGTCGTCAGCGCATGCTCACCTGCATTTCCCGTTACTATAACGCCCGTTTCAAATCCTGAGTTGGTTGAGAGCAGGAGATTGAGGTACCTGTTTGTCGCCTCGCTTACCCTGCCCCATTTTTTGAAATACAGGCGCTCTTCTACTACCTTCGGCTTGTATCGCCAGTGAAGTCGTACCATGCTGTAGGGCGATTCAGACATACAGAATCCCGCTGCATAATCCAGCACATACTCACGCACAGAACCCGGAATATAGTTGTCGGCATCCGCAAACCCGATAAAATCTTTGCCCATCGATTTCGCAAGCAGCATGCCTATAATCATACCCTCGGACTTACCATCCCTGACTAAATCATCCTTATCGAGAAGATAGTCGTATCCAGCTTCATAAAAAGCAAAGCCCACTTCAGGGTCTTTCTGGTGTATGAGGAGAATTTTTTGCTGTGTCAGCTCGTGGAGTCTTGTTATCACATCCTTTTCCATTTTGTATAGGTCATGTTCATCCCTCCCGCTGTTTGACACGACAATTATAGTACAGTCAAAGGGGATAGCTCTTAAAACGCCATCCAGCAAATGTATTTTCTCATCTTTCTTCAACAAGATATAGCCATTCCGAAAATTAATAACCACAAGATTACAC
>QBUL01000165.1 GCA_013180605.1 Candidatus Methanophagaceae archaeon GoMg1
CAAACTGCTGCCCGATACAGAAAGGGTTATGAAATGCTTGAGCGGTATGAAGGGAAACTTTCACGTACCGTTCTGAGACAATGAGGGGCGAGCAATCGCCCCATCCTTAGTCTGCGATTTATCACCGCCGAGCGCGCAGAGTTTTTTTTATTGTGTACAAAGCATAACCACTTTCTATTTGAGACGCGGATTTATTTTAGCTTAACCGTGTTGATTTTTATCATCTGTGTTAATCTGCGTTAATCTGTGTCTATAATTTATTTTTTATTTTTTTTTAGCTTTTCGATAATCTCTCTGATGGTACCTGCATCGGTCTCTTCAAACTCCACATACGCATCTTCCAGGACATAGAAGGCACTCTTTTTTGCAATACTCTCTTTTGTAACCAGTTTATCTATCTCTTTGGTAGCCAGAAGCTCAGCGACCCTGAGCCCTTTCATTTTCTCTAAAGCGATAAACGGATTTTTTACGAATCTCATATCCGTCAGGTCGTTATCCGCTGTTCTCATATCAAATATACAGAAATATTCTGCTCCACCGAAATGCCCGGACACGCGGGACTGAAGAGCGTTATTTTCCGTGCAGGGGACAGCATAGCGTATAAATTCCTTCTCCTCCGGCTCTACATGCACTATAACTCTATCCACATTTTTCATCTCGGATTTTATCTTCTCTTCGATTTTATCGCTCAGGTGATGCGCCCTTTCAAGGTCTCTCAGGTTTGTTTCTATCTCCAGCTCTACAAATACGAATTTACCTGAACTTCTCGCCTTCAGGGAATGTATTTTTCTAACGCCGTTCGCTTCAGATGCAACTTCTCTTATCCTGTGCAGGCTCTCATAATCTATGGATGCGTCCAGCAGGACCTTTATTGAATCTTTGAATATCTCGTAGCCTGATTTGAAGATGAACACTGCGACCAGAATACCTGCTATCGGGTCAAGGGAATAGAACCCAAGGTAGTTCCCCAGTATTCCAGCTAATACAACGGCAGATGCATAAACGTCTGTTCTTGTATGCTTTCCATCGGCGACTAAGCTGGGTGATTTTGTCTCTCTTCCAACCTTGAGTTTATAACTGCTTAAAAGCAGGGTGAATACCAACGATACCAGTGCAGCGGAGATCGCAATCGGAACGTCCGTTAAGACAACCTCTTCAAACTTTTCGACCGATGAGAGAATAATCTCGTATCCCACATAAAAAATCGCAAGAGCAAGCAACAGACTTACTATGTTCTCTGCTTTGTAAAATCCGTATGGAAAAGCTTCGGTAGGCTTACGACTCGAAATTTTAAGACCGAGGAAGACCCCAATGGAACTTATAACATCAGTAAGTGAGTGAACTGCATCTGCAACTAATGCAATGCTTCCGGAAAGGATGCCAACGGAATATTTTATGACCGCCAGAAATGCCGTTACTACTATTGACACCAGGGCGGCTTTTTTATCTCTACCTAAGCGAATCATAGGAAGGTGTATAAAATATTATTATTTATTTATATACGAAAAAAAGAATCGGTGTATATACTAATTAGCGAATAGGCATAATGAGGGACAAATCATGAAATTCATAAAATGGTTTGAAGAGGTAGGAACAGGAGACGTAGCTCTGGTAGGCGGTAAAAATGCGTCTCTTGGGGAAATGATAAGAAACTTGAGTGAAAAGGGGGTGGCTGTTCCTTCTGGTTTTGCCATCACTGCTGAGGCATACAGGTATCTGCTACAAGAAACGGATATACAGGAAAAAATCAGAGATACGCTGGTGGGTTTAGATACGCATGATATGGAGAATTTATCCAAGCGAGGCAGCCATATAAGGGCATTGATAAAGAATGCAGGCTGTCCAAAAGAGCTGGAGGAGGAGATAAGAACTGCTTATCGCAAGATGGAAGAGCGATATGGAGCAGGGGCGGACGTGGCGGTGAGAAGCAGTGCGACGGCAGAAGACCTGCCTACGGCTTCATTCGCGGGGCAGCAGGAGACATATCTGAACGTAAGAGGAGAAGAAGAACTGGTGGAAAAGGTGATGGAGTGCTTCGCTTCTTTATTCACCAATAGGGCGATATCCTATCGTGTGGATAAAGGATTTGACCATCTCAGCGTCTATCTCTCAGTTGGCGTGCAGAAGATGGTTCGCTCGGATTTAGCGTGCTCCGGAGTTACGTTTTCGATAGATACCGAATCGGGTTTCCGAGATGCGGTTTACATAACGGGGGCATACGGTTTAGGCGAGAATGTCGTGCAAGGGACTGTAAATCCAGACCAGTTTTATGTTTTTAAACCGACTTTAAAGGAAGGATTTAGACCGATTGTGGAGAAGAAACTGGGGACAAAGAGGAAGAAACTGGTTTACAAAGAAAAAGGAACGGGAACCAAACAGGAAAAAGTTGAAAAAGCACAGCAAAGGGAGTTTGTGCTGACTGACGATGAGGTGCTTACATTCGCAAGGTGGGCTTGTATTATAGAAGACCACTATGGTACGCCGGTGGACATCGAATGGGCAAAAGATGGAAGAACCAATGAGCTTTTCGTGGTTCAAGCGAGACCGGAAACGGTGCATTCGCAAAAAGACGTTGCGGTGACTGAGACATACGTGCTTGAGGAGGACAGAGAGTTGCTAAAGGCGCAAGGGAGGCTGCTGGTTGAAGGAGAGGCAGTAGGCAGCAAAATCGGGTATGGCGAGGTAATTGCAATAGAAAACACCCGCGATATCCATGAGTTCAAGCCCGGGCAGGCTCTGGTTACTAACATGACGGACCCGGATTGGGAACCGATAATGAAAGTGGCGGGTGCGATAATTACCAATAGAGGTGGAAGAACCTGCCATGCCGCTATAATTTCACGCGAACTTGGAATACCCTGTGTCGTTGGGACGGTTAAGGGGACAAGAGCGTTAAAAGGAGTAAAAGACGTTACGGTAGATTGTTCAGAAGGCATAGGAAGAATATACGAAGGGAAGTTGAAATACAGGATAGAAAAACTGACACTGGACAGCCTTCCACGACCTCACACCCGGATAATGATGAACGCAGGGGTTCCCGAGAATGCATTTGTTCATGGTCAAATTCCTAATGATGGCGTGGGTTTAGCGCGGGAGGAATTCATAATTAATTCTTATATCGGCATACACCCTCAGGCGCTGATAGAATACGATGAATTAAAGAAAAGGGCGACAGAGGAGGAAGACAGGAAGATAGCGAGAGTAGTTAAAGAGATAGACGAGAGAAGCGCATCGTACGAGGACAAAGTAGAATTTTTCGTCGATAACTTAGCGCGGGGAATAGGAAAGATAGCGGCGGGATTTTATCCCAATGAGGTGTTAGTGCGATTGTCGGACTTTAAGACAAACGAGTATGCAAATTTAATCGGCGGGTATCTTTACGAGCCAGAGGAGAGCAATCCAATGATAGGTTGGAGAGGTGCTTCGCGTTATTATGACGATAAATTCAAGCAGGCATTTGGGTTAGAATGCCGGGCGATAAAGAAAGTGAGGGAAGAGATGGGGCTGACCAATGTTATAGTGATGGTTCCCTTCTGCAGAACGCCGGAAGAGGGAAGAGAGGTAATAAGAACAATGGATGAGTTTGGATTGAAACAGGGAGAGAATGGATTGGAAGTGTACGTGATGTGTGAAATCCCCTCGAACGTCATTTTGGCAGATGAATTTGCAGACGTGTTTGACGGATTCAGCATAGGGTCGAATGACCTGACACAACTGACACTGGGTTTGGATAGGGATTCCGACCTCGTGGCACACTTATTTGACGAGCGGAACGAAGCAGTGAAGAGGCTGGTGAAGCAGGTAATAGAAGTTGCGCATGCACACGAGCCGAGGAGAAAGGTAGGGATTTGCGGGCAGGCACCGAGCGATTTCCCGGAATTTGCGGAGTTTCTGGTGGAATGCGGGATAGATTCAATGTCGTTGAACCCGGATGCAGTAATATCAACGCGGTTACATGTAGCAGAGGTGGAGAAAGGGATAAAAAATAAATCGTTGACACAGATTAACGCAGATTAACACAGATGAAACGAGCAATGCCGTTAAAAAATAGACCAGCCAGCCAGCCCAACAAAAAAAAGAAAATTTAATCCGTGTAAATCCGTATCTTAAATAGAAGGACGTTTTTTGTAACTTCATATACAATAAAAAAGGAGAAGAAAGGGTAAATAGAAATGTATACAAAGATAAGAGCGATTGATGTAGTAAGAGTGCCACCGGAGAGATTGGGTGATGAATTGCAACCTACGGTAAAAGAGATGTTACAAGATAACCTGGAAGGCAGGATGGATAAGAAGATCGGGATGGTAATTGCAATACTGGACGTTGTAGATATGAAAGAAGGAAGGATAATAATAGGAGACGGGGGCGTCTATTACGAAACGGTATTTGATATGCTCGTTTTCAAGCCTAAGATGCAAGAGATAGTAGAAGGAGAAGTAGTGGAGATAGTGGCATTTGGCGCTTTTGTGGCGATAGGTCCGTTAGATGGATTGTTGCACATCAGCCAGATTACCGACGAATATATTTCGCATGATGAGAAGGGCGAAAAGCTCGTTACTAAGGATACGGGCAAGACATTAGGAGAAGGGGATAAGTTAAGGGCAAGAATAGTTGCGATTTCGCTAAACGAAATGGACCCGGGGGATAGCAAGATAGGATTAACAATGCGGCAGCCAGGTTTGGGTAAATTAGAGTGGATAGAAGAAGAGCGGGAGAAAGAGAAGAAAGGGGAACAAGAAAACAAATTATAGACACAGATTAACGCTCGTGGGCTCTGCCCACGTCCCCGCAAGCCCTGAAAGGGCTTAATTAACACAGACAGAGGATAAGAATCAACACGGTTAAACGAAGATAAATCTGCGTAAATCAGTGTCTTAAATAGAAGGAAGCTATACTTTATATACAATAAAAATTCAAAAAGAAAAGCTTTACCAAAAGAGCATATTTGTTTTTCTTTTAGCACAGGTTTTCTTTTTGTAAAAAAGAAAAAGTGTTATGGAGAAAGCGTGCAGGGATTGTCGCAGGATAATTGAAACGGGAAAATCGGTATGCAAATGCGGCTCCAATTCAATCAGTAATGACTGGAGCGGGTATGTAGTGATTATAGATGCAGAAGGGTCAGAGATAGCGGAGAAATTAGGGCATAAAAAAGAAGGAAAGTATGCGTTGAAAGTGAGGTGAAGAAGGAGAGAAGAATGAGCGAGGAGCAATTGCATTTGGAAGATGCAAAGAAATTGTATCGAAAAGCAGTAGAGGAGTTTGAAATAGCGAGGGAGAAGAACGACCGTATTTTTCTGTGCGATGCCTGCGCAAAAGGTTGGCTTTCGGTGATAGAAGCTACGTACGCACTCTTGCTCAAAAAAGGAGTAAAAGAAGAGGAGTTGCACAGAACAGATTGGGGGAGGAGATACATGGTGCACAGATATGCGGAGAAGGAGCTTGAATTGTATTATTTCTCGTTGCGGGATAACCTGCACATAGAATGCTACTATGAGCGGGCATTGGATTTCGATGAGGTTCAGATACAATTGAATGACCTCAAATATTACATTGAGAAGATTGAGGAGTTAGAGGAGGTAAGAAGGTGAAAGAAAATTAAAAACCTAAACCACGAGATTTCACGAGATTAACACAAGACAAGAAAATAAGTTATTGACGCAGATTAACACAGATGAAAAGATTAATGCCGTTAAAAATAGCTCACTCAACCCACCAAAAGAAAAAATCCGTGTAAATGTCGAGTAGAGCCCATAGCACACGTCGAGTAGGGCTCATAGTCCACCACCTATTGGAGTATTGGCTCCGAGGTTACTAGGAGCCCCCTCACGGAACCGGACTTGAAGTTTTCCCTCATCCGGCTCTTCAGGAGTACTCCCTCTACGTTCTAGTAGAGTTATGGACCACCGTTTTGTTGACACCCCTTGCCCATCTCTTAGTAGGAAGGGTGTGTCCCTGCCAGTCCAGCGCGCTCCTGTGTCGAGTAGAGCACTGGCGCAGTAGCTTTAGGCTCTCGTAACCCGTATCCACCGTTTCCAGCTTCGTGCCTGTTTATATCCGCCATAGCCCTGTTTCCAGTGCCCCCTCTAAAATTCCGTACATCTGGTTTTCCCACAGTACGGCTTCAAGTTCCGGTACCACTTAGCACGCAATGACCCCTTCCCTGTGCATCTGCTACAAACTTCATCTGACCCACGACTATCTGTTTCAAATGCACAGGTTTGACCCACGCTTTGAGTCTTTGGTTATGTTAACATCCCTATCCCAGCACTGAGTCTGGAGGAAGTGTCCTCGCTGTCTCTCCTGAACCCAGAGGTCCTCGCTCCACCAAGTTTATCATATCTTGGATTCTCCGCTTATCGACCTCATCCGCCAGTCTGCAAACCTCCTTTCCATTTCCCTCTTCGGTTATAGGAACGGTCTTTGTCATTCATAGGGTCATCCTGACTGGTTCGCAGACCTTCCGAGCTTTCTCTGCTGTTCTCTCCAGAATTGCCGCCTTCAATCCACCGGTAGCCCCCTTGTGTGCATCTCCCAATTTCTTCCAACAAGAATAATAGCCATCGTCTCGGACTGACAGAGATTTGGCAACTACAACGTTGGGAATTTCGGCGTCTATTCCGTTCGCTCTCGCTACGGCCCTTCTGGTTGCTCGCCCCCCTATAGAAGGCTTTTACTTCCGTGCTTTCAGCCATTAGATTACTCCAACCACTGTCGGGTATAACTACACTGCCAAACTGAGAATTGCAGTGGTGGGACTTGCACCCACAAGACCAGCAGATAGCTTCGCTGCACCAGCCCCTTCCCTCCACAGGCATTACCCTGCTTCAACGGTACTATGAACTGATCCGACTCCCAATATGCCATTTGCGGTATCTTGCCGTCTATAGGCTTGATAGCGCATACTCCTGTCCCTATATGGGGATCAGGGAGAGTATATTGGGCCTCCCGAGTTCCCATAGTCACCATTTGATACCATGCTACGGTCTGAGACCCCGCTGGACTCACATCACCTTGCCGTGTCCCAGAGCTCCCTGCTATATTCCAAGACCGGAGGTTCAGACTAACGGTGGTGTGAATGCTGCCTTCCGTCACACAGACAACGTCGGCTTCCAGAATCATCAGAATTTTGGGGCTCATAACCTTCACCTTTCGATTGTGGCCTAGTATCCCATCCCCCCAGCGTCACATCAGCCTGTTACCAGACAGGGTGCGGGGTTCAGTTCTGAGGTGGTGGCTAGCCTTTCCTCAGGCTGGATTTTCACTAGCTGGCGAGTATGAATTTATCTCGGCACGCCCGTGCAATCTGTGGTTAAAATCAGCAATGTTAAACTTAAATAAATCCGCGTAAATCAGTGTAAATCCGTGTCTCAAATAGAAGGAGATTATACTTTATATACAATGAAAAAACGATGAATCAAGAAATGCCCTGGTCGCTTGTAAGGAGATATGCAGAGCTAATGGAAGAATCTTTTGGAGAAGAGTTATTAGGAGTTGCGGCATTTGGTTCACTTGCAAGGGGGACGGCGAAATTTCCAGAGAGCGATATCGATCTTCTGATTGTTATCAAGGGAATAGAAAAACTCTCTTTTGGCGAGAGAATAAAATTAACGATGAAAGTAGAGGAGAAATTGTCAAATACGGAGGAATATGCGAATTTTAAAGATGTTTTCGGATGGTTTCCAAGCATACAAGAGATAATATTAACGCCTGGGGAGCTAAAAGTCCATCCATCTATACTTCTTGATTTAACTACTGATGTAATAATTTTACATGATGATACCGGTATTTTAAGGAAAGAGCTTGAGAAGTTGAAGAAAAGGTTGAAGGAGTTAGGAGCTAAGAAGGTCAAGACTGGAGACTCCTGGTTCTGGATATTAAAACCGGATTTGAAGATGGGAGAGGAAGTGGAGCTATGAACACGAGATTAATGGCTTTGGATTACATAAAAAGAGCTAAGAGATTTTTTAAGGAAGCTAAAGGGGATTATGCGGAAGAAGATTATCCGGTGACAGTAAGAAGAGCCCAAGAATGTGTTGAATTAAGCCTAAAATCAGCTCTCAGAAGTATTGGCGTAGAATACCCAAGAGAACACGATGTGAGCAGAGCACTTGAAATGACAAAAGATAAATTTCCTGATTGGTTCGTGGCTAAAATTCCAGCGTTTAGAAAGATATCAAGAGATTTAAGCAAGGAAAGGGGTCCTGCGGTGTAGGGATATGAAGCGGAGCTTAAACCTGCATCTGATATTTTCAGTAGAAATGATGCTGAAGAAGCTTTGGCATCGGCAGAGGAAGTTTTAAATGCTTGTGAAAGTTTAATCAAGAAATCTTCAAAGCCGATATCCATGAACAAAGACAAATAAAATTGCAAACGAGTCAGGAATAATAGCAACTGGACGATGGGAGGGTTACCGCGGCGACTGGCATAATGTTTCTTTCTATGTGCATGTCACACTTGCGGCAAACGAAACATACAACTACACGATTAAAACAGGCTCTTATCCGCAGATTCACCATACGGACGACTTAGAAGTACCCAATGGCAGGGGGACAATCACTTGCAATGAGTTCATAGACACAAATGGCAAAGTTTATTAGGATTGGATACCAGCTATTAAATTAGAAGAAGAATCATAAGGGGGATAAGAAAAAGAAGAAATACAATGGAAATAGAAATAACAAAGAAGGATGATAACCTCCTATTGAAGAGGAAGGAAGTATTTTTCAGGTTAAAGCACGACGAAAAGAGTGAAACGAAAGGCGCTTCGCCAAGCAGAGCCCAAGCACGAGAAGTCCTGATAAAAAAGCTTCGGTGCAAGCCAAATCTGCTCGTAATAGACAAGATGCAAACGGAATTCGGGAAAAGAGAGACGGTGGGCTATGCCAAGGTATATGAAAATGAGGAGCGGCTGAAGGAAATAGAGCAGGAATACGTAATAAGAAGGAATTTCGGCAGCCATGGCATGGGCGAAGGAGAAGGTCAAGGCGAGAAGGGAGGAAAAGAGGGACAAAAAGAATGACTGCAATACATAAGTTTTACGAAGTGGTAGAGGAAAAAGGAAAGGGAAAAGCGAAGGGAGGATGGAAATTGAAAAGGAAACGGAAGACATGTCCAAGATGTGGGGCGGGCGTGTTTTTAGCCGAGCATAAAGACCGATATGCATGTGGTAAATGTGGCTACACGGAATTCATAAAAGCCAAAAAAAGTTAATGTCTCTGTGCTGTCGGAGTCTTCCTTCTATTTAAGACACAGATTTACACTGATTTACGCAGATTTATTTTAGTTTAACCGTGTTGATTCTTATCATCTGCGTTAATCTGTGTCTATAATCTATTTTCTGTTTTCTTGTGGAAATCTGTGTAATCTGTGGTTAATATTTTTTTAATGTTCGTGTTCAGTGTTCGGCAGCGTTATATCAGCACCTAAATTGCGTATATCCTCAAAGAAAGAAGGATAAGAAACCTCAGCACATTCTGCCCCCTCTATAACTGTTTCTCCGCTAGCTGAAAGAGCAGCAATACACAAAGCCATTGCTAACCGGTGGTCGTCATGGGAATACACCTTCGCAGCTTTTAGTCCCCTCTCCTTTCTGCCTTCTATTACCAGCCCATCTTCCTTCTCTTCTATCTGCACATCCATTTTTCTCAGCTCTTCGGTCAGAAACCGCAATCTATCGGTCTCTTTATATCGCAGATGAGCAGCTCCTGTTATTTCTGTCGTGCCTGTGGCAACAGCGGCGGATACGGCAATTGTAGGCACCAAATCAGGGTTCTCTTGCATATCCACCTTTATGCCTCTCAGTTCAGCTTCTTTCATTCCTTTTACTTCGACCATTCCGCTCTCCTTAGTCCATTTTATGTCAGCACCCATATCACACAATATTTCCACTATTCGTGAATCGCCCTGTGCAGAAGGGAACAAATTTGTTATTCTCAACTCGGAATCCGTGATTGCTGCGGCTGCTAACAGATAAGAAGCCGATGAAAAATCGCCGGGAACCGTGAACCTTCGTAACTCATATCTTTTACCTCCTTCTACGTGAAAAGCATAATCGTTGGACGAGCGAGAGAAGGGGATTTTCACTCCGGCTTGCTCTAATACCTCCGCGGTCATCCTCATATAAGGCAAGGAGGAGAGATTATTTGCAGCAATATAAGAAGGTTTTTCTGCAAGCGGGCAGGCGATGAGCAGTGCGGAAATGAACTGCGAGCTGATAGAAGCGTCCATAGTGGTTTCTCCGCCTTTTAGCTTCCCACTTACCTCTATTGGCGCTGTTCCATCACCTTTTATCGAAATAGCTTCTGCGCCGAGGTCGTTCAGCGCATTGAGCAAAGGCGAATTTGGGCGCTTTCTTAAGGATGCATCGCCGGTTAGAACCGTAGTGCCATCGCATAAAGCGGAAATAGCGGTGAAGAACCTCAGCGTAGTGCCCGAGTTTTCAGCGTTTATCACGTCTTCAGGTGTTCTCGGTTTTCCGTCTGTGCCTTCTATCGTTATTTTTCTCACGTGCTCATCGTATTCTACAACTGCACCTAAGCATTCTGCGGCATTAATTGTAGCTTTTGTATCCTCAGAGATAAGGGGGTAAAAAATATCGCTTTTTTGCGCGAGCGAAGCTATTGCAATAGCTCTATGCGTGTAGCTTTTAGAAGGAGGAGCAGTTATCTCGCCTTTTATCCCTGACTTTCGCACTGTTGCGTTCATACACTTTTTCTTTTTTACAAAAAGAAAACCTGTGCTAAAAGAAAAACTAAGAGAATGTTTTTAGTCAAGGTTTTTACCGAAGGTAAAAAAGTTGTTAGTAAACGCTTTCTTTTTAAAAGGAAGGGTTTAACGGAGTCGCTGGGATTTGAACCCAGGTCGTCAGGTCCGGAACCTGACAGGATATCCAAGCTACCCTACGACTCCAGGTTAGTCAACATTATATAAGAGAATATACCATCAAAAGTTTTTCCTTCCCGCGACCTTAAAAATTACAAATTCCAGACATCAAAGTTCAAATTTCTCGATGTATATAAAGTATAGCTTCCTTCTATTTGAGACACTGATTTACGCGGATTTATTTAAGTTTGACCTTGTTGATTTTATCATCTGTGTTAATCTGCGTTAATCTGTGTCAACGATTTATTTTTAGTTATTTATATCACCGTTTCTTCAACACTTCTATCCCGGGCAGTGGCTTTCCCAGAAGATACCTCAGGAATGCTCCTCCTGCGAGACTGACGTGGACATGATCCATTTCTCCTTTGTCCATCCCTACATCGCTTATCGCCGCTGATGTATGTCCACCGCCGAGCAGCGAAAACGCGTCAGAATCCGCAATCGCTTTGAAAATCTCTTTTGTACCTTTTGCAAATCCTTCCTTCTCGAATGCTCCCGCAGGTCCTTTCATTATCACGGTCCGCGCATTTTTTATTATCTCCCCATATTTCTCACAGGTTCTCTCACCTATGTCGTATATCGGCTGGTTTGCTCGTACTTCATCAAGCGGTATCTCCTCTCGCTTACCATCCACTTCAATCGCAACATCCCAGGGATATTTTATTCTCCTGCCACCTCGATTCGCTATCCGCCTGGCTCTACCCACGTGCTCAAAAAGCTGGTTATCCACTTTCAGTGGAATTACACCTTTCGCATATAAAAAGAAGCTGCCTATGACTCCCGTTGTGAGTATGCTATCCACTCCACTCTCCAATGCAAACTCCATTATGTCAAACACTTCTTCTGTTTTCGCACCGCCAAGCACGTAAACACAAGGTCTCTTTATGTCGTTAACGGCTCTTTCCAGCGCCCTCAATTCACGCTCCATTAATCTTCCTATTCCCGCATCCAGCACCTGCGGGAAGCCCACCACAGATGCATGCGACCGGTGTGCTACCGAGAAAGCGTCATTGACGTACATATCTGCAAGCGGAGCGAGCCGGCGCACGAAAATAGATTTTGCATGCTCATCGGGCGTTTTATCCAGCGTTTCCTCTGCAAGTAGCCTCACGTTGTCAAGCAGTAAAACATCTCCACCCGTCAGTTTTTTTATCGCCTCTATTGCGGCAGGCCCTATTATATCGCCAACGTATTCCAAATCCACAAAATTCCTGAGCAATTGCGCATGCTGCTCCAACGGCAGAAAATCATTACCACCTGCACGACCTTGATGTGCGAGAACGACAACCTTCGCATTTTTCTCCGAGAGTTCACGTATCGTTTTCGCATTCTCTTCTATCCGCTCCTTCATCTCCACCTTCCCGTCTTTAACTACCGAGTTCAAATCAGCCCTGAAAAGCACTGTTTTTCCTTCTACGTTAAAGTCATCTATTGTCAAGAACCCTTTTAGCTGTTCCTTCATTTTCCTTTGTTTTTGTATATAAAGTATAATTTCCTTCTATTTAAGACACAGATTTACACTGATTTACGCAGATTTATTTTAGTTTAACCATGTAGATTCTTATCATCTGTGTTAATCTGCGTTAATCTGTGTCAACGATTTATTTTTTCTTGCTACACGCCCTTCTCCTCTATGCGCTTTATCATATCCACCACCCTGCATGAGTAGCCCCATTCATTGTCATACCAGGACAGCACTTTAGCCAAACTGCTGCTGCCACCCTCGCCCTTGCCCTTGCTATCGCCTATCACACTCGTAGACAGCGCATCTACCACAGAAGAATAGTTCGTTCCCAGGTAGTCAATAGAGACAAGAGGCTCATAAGAAACATCAAGAATACCTTTCAGAGACGTTTTAGCTGCTGCTTCAAAAGCGCTGTTCACGCCATCACGCGTAACTTCCGCTGCCAATTCTGCTACGAGGTCAACTACAGAAACGTTAAACGTAGGAACACGCATCGCTATTCCGTCCATTTTACCTGCCAGTGGAGGTATTACAACGCCTATTGCCGCTGCTGCTCCCGTTGTCGTGGGTATTATGGACATAGCCGCAGCACGAGCCCTTCTCATGTCTTTATGCCGTCCATCAAGAAGCTTCTGGTCGCCTGTGTAGGCATGCACAGTAGTCATAAAAGCGCGAGTTATGCCAAACTCGTCGTTCAATACCTTTGCCACGGGCGCCAGGCAGTTGGTAGTGCAGCTCGCAAGTGAAATTATATCGTGCTTTTCATGGTCATACATCTCATCATTGACGCCGGGAACAATTGTCACGTCCGGGTCTTTTGCCGGTGCGGTTATTATCACTTTTTTGCAACCAGCATCAAGATGTTTCGATACGTCTTTCCGCTCTCTGAACTTCCCTGATGATTCTACAACTATATCCACACCTAAATCGCCCCATGGCAACTTCCCCGGGTCGGTCTCGGCGAATATCTTTATTTCCTTTCCGTTCACGACTATCGCATTCGTGTCTTTCTCCGCTCTTATCTCTCCATCCAGCACACCGTGCACGGAATCATACTTCAACAGATGTGCTGCCCAGGAAGGTTCCGCGGCATGGCTGTTTATCGCCACGAAATTTATGTCCGGGCTATTACGTAGCGCCGCTCTGAATACAATTCGTCCTATCCTCCCCCACCCATTTATCGCTACTTTCATCATGTGTAACTATTCGTAATTTCATTATATAAAGTTATGCATATTATTTTGTTGCTAAAAATTACTACAGCAATCCCTTCTCTATCAACGTTCTCATCGTTCGGTCACAGGCAGTTGTAGCATGTGAAACCGCTCTTCCAAGGTTTGTATATGCTCCATCATAATCGCCTTCCTCTATCTTCCTTTTTACCTCCATTACTTTTTCTTCTACCTGCATGAATTCTTGCATTCCTGTTGCGTTCAATGCTATTCCCGTCTCGGTGAACAGCCCGTCAAAGAAAGCAAACATTGTTTTTTTTGCTCCCTCTAATTCTAATTCTAATTCGCTATCCTTCAACGTCTCTACCACCGCCAGCATCTTAGAGCTGATTATCAACGCTGATTTTA
Organism: Candidatus Methanophagaceae archaeon GoMg1; assembly: GCA_013180605.1. Classification (GTDB taxonomy): domain Archaea; phylum Halobacteriota; class Syntropharchaeia; order Alkanophagales; family Methanospirareceae; genus QEXZ01. Next base: position 13,927 of record QBUL01000165.1, read on the forward strand.
TCCGCTCTGCGAATTGATAACTGGTTATCTCCTTTTTTGTCATTTTATTGTACTCAGTATACACCATAGCTTCCTTCTATTTAAGACACTGAGTTACATGGTTTTTTTCTTTTTTGTGGACAGGGCAGAAGGGGTATTTATAACGGCATTGCTCCCTTCATCCGTGTCAATCTGCGTTAATCGGATGTATGGTTTTTTTTTTGTTTCATTTAGGTTGGTTCGTAAATGTAAATCTCCGAAAGTCATGTATAATAAACGATTTTTTCAACACGCATCAAGGAATAATCCATCTGCTCGTCGTATTTCACCCTTGCATGGACTTCCACATCTTCGTACCTGACCACGACTTCCACATCCAGCATTTCGCCTCGTAACTCACAATATTTGAACGGACTCTCGGTTTCCCACTTCCTTACCTTTTCTCTGTCTATTTCCACTTTCACGGCGCTTACCCAGGGCTGAAGCGATACACTGTTTTCTATCGCGGTCTCCAGCTCCTTCGCGGTTTCCGTGCTTACCGGTGTGCCTATAAACTGGTGATAGAGCGCACCTAATTTGATTCCTGCTTCGAATAATGCTTTGTCTTTAGCAGATATTTCCTCTTTCACAGTCATCTCTCTGTCCTCAGTGTGTATATAACACACATAAATATCTCATTCAAAAGTACGTACTATTTAGTATACATGATTTTAGTGTATATGTACAGGAGAGATTGATAGGTATGCCGAAATGGGAAATACATGATAAATGGGCAGCGCGGATAGGGATATCCAAAGAAATGTCGGACTTTGTGAATCTTTTGAGTGACTTTCCCGAAAAGAGTCAGGAGTTCATGGAGTTCTGTGAACGCGAAGGCGAAGAAATAATTCTGGGCCTGGTAAGCGTTCACGATTTCAGAAGGATAATGAAAATCCCAAAGTATCTCCAGGTAGTATTTTTGCGGCGTCAAAAAGGGAGTGAATATGTAAAGGCGTGGTATCTGCATTATGTTCTGGATTATATAAAAATGGCGTCTGCTCTGACCGTTGAGGATATAATAAAAAGGACTGAAGACTGGTTTGAGCATTGTAAGGAGTTAGAAATCATCCGGAATTTTGTGATGGAGAATGCCGATGGGATATTAGAGGATTGTAAAATGTAGACACAGATTAACGCGGATTAACACAGATAGATGATAAAAATCAGCAATGTTAAAGTCAAATAAATCTGTGTCTTAAATAGGATAATGTTATACACTATATACAATAAAGAAAATACCTTGAAGAAACAAAGAAGCGCAGGGGTATCTGGATACGTTCTCGACTTTGTCAGAAGTTGATTGACGCATTAGAAACAGGAGTTTTTTAAAACAAGTCTTTAGTTTTGTATAGGTATTTACTCAAAAGATAAGGGAATGGACAAGAAGGAAAAAGACAAACTTAATAAAGCACTCAAAAAATACTTTGGAGAGATTTACGAGATTTATGCTGGCGGGAATTACAGCGAAGGCAGCTTCTACGATTGCTTGAAACACTTTATCAAAGAAAGCGGAACGATTTTAGGATATCCAACGTTCCCGTTTGTTCTGCCAAAGAGGACTGAAGTGGGCATACCCGACTTTTTCGTCAGAAAGAACGGGGAGATTATCGGGCATATCGAAGCGAAAGGAGTGGATAAGAACCTGGAGAATTTTGAGAACACCGAACAATTAAAAAGATACCGGGAGTTTCTTCCTAATCTTATTCTGACGAATTTCATGGAGTTTCGGTTGTATCGAGATGGGACGCTGGTGGACAGGGTGGACGTAGGCAGGCAGATGGATTTACAGAATTTTAAATTTGAAATGCCATCACCACAGAACTTAGAATCGTTCTATGGACTGCTTGAGACGTTCTTCGCGTTCTCCACACCAGAGATAAGGAACTCGAATGACCTTTCGATTGCGCTTGCGAAGAGGACGAGACTGCTTGAGGGCGTATTGAACGAGGAGCTTTCGGCGGGGCAAGAAGCAGTAATGAATTTCTACACGGCGTTTCGAGAAAACCTTATTGAAACGCTGACGAAAGACAAGTTTGCGGATTTGTATGCGCAGACAATAGCCTACGGTCTTTTTGCAGCGTGGATGCGAATGCACAAGCAGGGCGAGCGGAATTTAAAGGCTGGTGCGTGGAAGTATATTCCGGAGAGTGTGCCGTTGCTGCGTGAAATTTTCTATTCGTTTGTCGGACCTGATTTTCCGGCTTCGCTAACCTGGATTATTGACGACATAGCAGAGATGCTTGAGAAAGCTGACGTCACTTCGATTTGCGATGAGTTCAAGCTAACGAAATGGGAAGAAGACCCGGTAATTCATTTCTACGAAACTTTCTTAGCTACTTATAACCCGGAAGAAAGGCAGAGATTGGGCGTTTACTACACGCCGCTGCCGGTGGTTTCTTATATCGTGCGAAGCATTCACAGGATTTTGAAGGCGGATTTTGGTAAGGAAGAGGGATTTGCATCGCGAGACGTAACGCTGCTTGACCCTGCGGGTGGAACGTTGACTTTCGTCATTCAAGCGATAAAACAGGTAAAGGAAGAATTAGAAGGGAGAAGGAAAGGCGGACTCGTCTCTTCTTATTTAGAGGAACATGTAGTGCGTGATTTTTACGCGTTTGAACTTCTCGTCGCTCCTTACGTTATCGGGCATTTTCGCGTGGCGATGCTTTTGGAAGAACTTGGCTACGAGCTCAAGGATGAGAAGCGGTTCAAGTTTTTCCTCACGAACACATTGGAGCTGAAAGAGCCTGAGCAGAAAGCGCTTCCGCTGACAAACCTTATTAAAGAAGCAGAGGAAGCGAAAGAGGTAAAGGAGAAGGTTCCTATTCGGGTTGTGCTCGGTAATCCGCCTTATTCAGTGAGTTCGGAGAACAAGTCGGATTTCATCGAGAAGCTGATGGAAGATTACAAGGAGGACGTGAGAAAAGAGCGAAACATTCAGCCTCTGTCTGATGATTACATAAAGTTCATCAGGTTCGCACACTGGAAGTTAGACCGTGCAGGCAAGGGAATATTAGGTTTTATCACGAACAACTCGTATCTTTCGGGCGTAATCCATCGAGGGATGAGGAACAAATTGCTTGCGTGTTTTGACAAGATTTACATATTGAATTTGCACGGGTCTTCGAGAATAGGGGAGAAGACGCCGGAAGGAGGAAAGGATGAGAACGTGTTTGACATCCAGCAGGGTGTTGCGATTGCTTTGTTCGTGAAGCTTGAGAAGCCGTTGGAGGAGAAGAAGAAGCAGGTGTATTATGCGGATTTGTGGGGACTGCGAAGCGAGAAGTACGAATATCTTTTTGAAAATGACGTGGAGAGCACGGATTGGCAGGAACTTGAGCCGAGAGAGCCTTATTTCTTCTTCGTGCCGAAGGATTTCGCTTTGCAGGAGGAGTATGAGAAGTTCTGGAAGGTTACGGATATTTTTAAGGAGCAGTCGAGTGGGGTGGAGACAGGAAGAGATGGGGTTCTTGTGGGATTTACCTCTCAACAAATTACAAAAGTTTTCGATGATGTTTTCAACCCCAAAATAACCTTAAAAGATTTAGAGACATGCTACGGATTAAAAGAGACAAGCGGTTGGAAGATAAAAACTCGCAGAGAAGAGCTGTTTCGGAAGGGAGAGTCATTTTCTCAAAGGAATATTGTTCCTTATGCCTATCGCCCTTTTGATCCAAGGTTCACTTATTACTGTGACTTCCTCCGAAGACTTCACTTCGAGATCATGAAGCATTTTTTGAAAAGCAATTTAGCTCTGTTATGCATGCGTGAGGTGGTCATAGAAAGTGGTTTTTCACATATATTTGTTACAGATCTAATTTCTGACAGAAGGATGTTTCTTAGCAACAGAGGCAATCCTTTTGTTTTCCCACTTTATCTTTATCCAGATGAACCCAAAGTAAAATTGTTAGATGAGAAAGCCTCCGAACCAGAACGCATCCCAAACTTCACTGACGAGTTTTTGCAAGCCATAAAGGAGGCTTTAGGCACAGAACCAATACCCGATGAGATTTTTAATTACATCTACGCTGTTCTTTACTCGCCGAGTTACAGGAAACGGTACGAGGAGTTTCTGAAGATAGATTTCCCCAGGGTTCCATTGCCAGAGGATTATGAGAAGTTCAAGAAACTGAGCGAGCTGGGGAAGGAATTGGTGGAACTGCATTTGCTGAGGCATCCTTCGCTTGGTGAAACGGGCGTGGGATTTACGGAAAGTGGTTCTGACGAGGTTGAGAAGGTTTATTACGATGAAAATAGCGAGCGAGTTTGGATTAACAAGGAGCAGTATTTCGATGGGATTTCAAAGGGGGTGTGGGAATATCGAATAGGAGCGTATCAGGTAATGGCGAAGTATTTGAAGGATAGGAAGAAAGAGAAGCGGAAGTTGTCGCTGGAGGAGATTGAGCATTATATGAGGGTGGCGAAGGCGATTGAGATGACGATTGAGGTGCAGGGGGAGGTGGAGGAGGTTTATGTATGGGATGTATAGTACCATCAATACTGTTTCACAAGATATTGAGCATTTACTCGCTTAGTGTCGCTAAGAAGTCTAAAATCAAAAATGCTCGAATTGTATTATCAATTCTTCCATATCTAAAATACTCGCCGTGCATAATCTTGTGGCGATTGAATGTAAAAGGAGTTGGTAAAGGTTTGCCTGGTTGTGATTTTTGGAAAAGGATGTTAAGAAAAATATCATTTGCTAAGTCTAACAATTCCTGATTTGGAGTTTGACCTTTAAACCATCCTTTCCAGACCTTATCCTTCGTCCAAAAAGATAACCCGTTTTGATCCATGAATTCAATTCTAATACCATCAATTTGAGCAATTACTGTCGGTAGCACAAAATTTGAGGGATTACATTCGTCCTTTGCATTTCTCATTGCGAAAACACAGTCCCTGAAAACTTTCATTCTTGGCTTAAAAATTTTATTTGTCTCCCATCCATCCACGAGATTTTCTAAATTTTTAAAGTTATCCGATGAAAAGTAATCAACAAACAGTCTGTTTATTGCCTTGCGTTGATTGCCCCTTCTTCTGCCGATTTTTACCGCTTTAAAAACAAAATCCAAGGGCAAAGAGGGGGTTATAAACCACTTGTACTTACTTAAAATCTGGATTGCTTCTTGCTCGGCAATTCTATATTGCTTTTGGAAGGCATGCCAAAATTTTGCATAGCTATCAAATATCACCCTATTTTTTTCAACCCACCTTTGCAAATAGTTTATTTGGGGCGTTAACACTTCAGCTAAGTTGCGAGCAATTAATTGATATTGCTTAATTACCGGCACAAAGGTTTCCGCAATACGCAACTGAACTTCTCTAACGGGTCTCAAGGATTCCGCAATACGTAACTGTGCTTCTCTAACTGGTCTCAAGGATTCCGCAACACGCAACTGAGCTTCTCTAAACTGTTCGGCAACCTTAGAAATTACTTTTATTGATTCTGTAATATATGAGGTCGGTTTGATAGTTTGTTTGATAATATCAGCATATTGTTTATTGAACCCTTCAAAAGTCTCTTTAATCGCTTTAATCGATTCAACCATTGGCTCAATGGTGGCTTGTAACTGTTCATCTTGCCTTTGATAATATCCTTTGATTGCTTCTCTGAAATTAGTAAAAAATTCCGCATCGGTAGTTTCTTTGAAATACCTAAATGTATGTTGTTCATATTCTACAAAATCTCTTGAAAGTTTTATTAATCCCTCATCTGAGATTTTGCTGAACTCTGTAAGTGCTATTTGTGGAGTGATTAGCTGATGATAGAGTACCTGGATAACAAATTCTTTATTATCTTTGGTCTTGTTCAAGAACTCAACAAAAATTTTTATGTCACCAAATGAAATATACTTGAGTTCAACTTCTCCAAATGTTTTTGATTTACTTTTAGTGTTCAAATAATTTAATTTGAGAGCAACAGTTTTATCATTTTTCCTTTCTGATTTCTTAATCTGGGAATTCATTGTTTTCTGTGCCTACAATTAACTATACTTTTGTACTTTTATTTTTTATATATTCCTGTACACAATGCAAATAAAAGCAGAGATAAAAGGGGAGCAGGCAGAAGAATATCTTTATGAGTTTGTCAATGCAAACAGGGGTCTAACCATATACGAGTTCTCGGAAAGGGTCAGATGGAACGCTGAGGATGTATACAACACGGTTAAAAGGCTTGAAGAGGACGTTTTAATCCGAATAAATGAGTCTGAAGAAGGGGATGAGCTGAAAAGGAAGGTATATCCAGTGGGATGGAAGGATTTGTTACCTGAAGATGTGAAAAAGAGCTTTTTCGGAAAGCGGCTCTGAGTTAAAAAGTTTTAAAGGATGAAGGACAGAAGAGGAAGAGAATTATCTAAGGAGAAGATAGGGCACTATATAAATATACAACGAGGTGCTCATGAGTTGAAAGGGAGGATACAACTGTATCATTGTTGAAACGATCTTTCTCAGATTCTCTAGACTTTTGTCTTCTTCAACCTCTTCAGAAGCTTACCACCTATTTTTTCTGGTATACACTTAAGAGCATTAAAAATATCCTCCTTCGCCTTATCCATTACCTCATCCTTCACGTATTTAATTTTACGCACTATCTCCTCCGCTTTTTCTTCTATTTGTGCTTCTGTTAATGTTCCCATAGGTATCTCAATTTTTCCTGAAATAGGGGAAAGAGAAGAAATAAGTGGTGCTTTGATCTCTATTATGTACTTCGCTATATTCTTCTGCATCAGAATATTTTCTGTCTCGTAGATTTTCTCTAAGATCTCTTTATGCTCTTCGCTACTTTTCTTGAACCCTTTTGAAATAGTTTCTTTTATTTCCGCAATTCCCACCTGCATTTCACTTTTTATTTGTCTTATTTCCTTTCCTAATGTGTTCTTTTCAATTTCGTGGCTTAAGTTGCCATTCATCACTTTAATAGCAGAGCTGAGTCTTGACCAATATTCTTTAAGTATATCCAAAGCCTTTTGGTTTTTGTTCGCAGCCCATTTTATTCCTTCCATCTCTTGTTTAACTAAGCTTATAATCTCTTGAATATCCCCAATTGCTGTTTTCCCCTTGACGAAGTTAACCGACTCAAACGCTTTTTCCACTTCCCTTGACTCTTCAAGCAATTCAGTAAGTTTGGCTTTAACCACTCCTGAGTCTGTGTTCTCATCAATGCCCCTCATAGAGCTAATAAAATCACGTAAGATTGCAAAAGAAATAATCCTAGCACCAAATATCGTTCTCTCAGGGTCAATCAATCCTTCAACTTTTGGAAGATTTCTTAATACCGTTTCTATCTCTTCTAATGCTTCTATTGGCTCGGTGATGTTTAAAGTGTTATCCAGTTCTTCATCCAGATAAGAGAATTTTATAAAAGCATTAATTGAAAGAGACAAAGGGTCGCCGATTTTTTCAAATGTTTCTCTCGCTTCGTTCATCCGTTTTCTAAAACCACCCCAATTCTTCATAGTCATCTCTTTCCTTGCCTCTGCCCATTCTATAAACCCAAGCATCCTCTCCTTATCTCTTCCTTCAAAAAGGTCTCTTGCGTGTTTAAAATCTTCAATTGCTTTTTCTAATTCTTCATTTGTTTGAAGCTGAGTAATTCCACGATTTGCATAAGCGTCGGCATACTTTGGATTGAGTTCTATCGCATTGCTGTAGTCTTCAATCGCTTTCTCATGCTGCTTTATTTCACGATATGCATTTCCTCGATTGTTGTAAGCCTCAGCATATTTTGGATTGCGTTCTATTGCCTTGTTGTAGTCTTCAATCGCTTTCTCATGCTGCTTTATTTCACGATATGCAACTCCTCGGTTGTTGTAAGCCTCAGCATCTTTCGGATTGAGTTCTATTGCCTTGCTGAAATCTTCAATTGCTTTCTCATACTGCTTTAGTCCACCATATGCAAGACCTCGGTTGTTGTAAGCCCCAGCATCTTTTGGGTTGAGTTCTATCGCCTTGTTGTAGTCTTCAATCGCGCTCTCATGCTCCTTTATTTTACCATATGCATTTCCTCGGTTGTTGTAAGCGTCAGCATCTTTTGGATTGAGGTCTATCGCCTTGTTGTAGTCTTCAATCGCGCTCTCATACTGCTTTATTTTACCATAAGCAACTCCTCGATTATAATAAGCCCCAGCATATTTTGGATTGAGTTCTATCACCTTGCTGAAATCTTCAATTGCTTTCTCATACTGCTTTAGTCCACCATAAGCAACTCCTCGATTGTTATAAACCATAGCATATTTTGGATTGACTTCTATCGCCTTGTTGTAGTCCTCAATCGCTCTCTCATACTGCTTTAGTTCACGATATGCAATTCCCCGGTTGTTGTAAGCCTCAACATATTTTGGATTGACTTCTATCGCCTTGTTGTAGTCCTCAATCGCTCTCTCATGCTGCTCTAGTTCACCATAAACAATTCCTCGATTGTTGTAAGCCATAGAGAGATTAGGATTGAGTTCTATTGCCTTGTTGTGGTCTTCAATCGCTCTCTCATACTGCTTTAGTTCATGATATGCAAATCCTCGGTTGTTGTAAGCCACAGCGAGATTAGGATTGAGTTCTATTGCCTTGTTGAAATCTTCAATCGCTCTCTCATACTGCTTTAGTTCATGATATGCAAATCCTTGGTTGTTGTAAGTCACAGCTAAGTTTTCTCGTGCTTCTTCTTTAATGCTCTTATCTTCAGCAATTTTGCCCGCAAACTCGATATAAGAAATTGAAAGGTCATATTCTTTGATTATTCCGAAACTTATTCCCTCGTTTATTAAAATTTTAGCAGTGATGCCTTTATCTTCGTTTATCAGTTCGTATGCCTTCTCTCTTTCGCTTCTGCGCAGCAAATCTTCCAGTTCGTCAAGATTTGTCATTTCATTTTATTCAATTCAAACATGCTGAAATATAAAAAAGTACGCTATGCGCCTTAGGCGGCTTCTTTAAAATAATTTCCAAGCTATTTTTAATCTATTGATTTACATCCCTACTTAGGCTTAGGCTCGTTTTTATCGTTTTATCCACTATTCCCCTTCTCCTCACTTAATACCCACCTCTTGTATTTTAAAATTCAATTCATATTCAAACAAGTTTATGTTACCTTTCATCGCAGACCAACAGAAATCGGTTCCCGTTCTTTCAATGCGCTCACCTTCAGGATGGAAAAGCCAATGATATTTCCTTCCTCATCAACTTTTTCCATCACTGCATCGTTTTCCGTCTCCCTGAAATATCCCGCTTTACGCTCAAAAATGACTTCAAGGTAATCCCCTTCGCTGTCATACTAGATTTTTATTTCTTTTCCCATAGTATCTCGCCTCCCTTTACTGTATCCGTAAAATATGCTGTTATGATGAACAAATCATCAAATAAAACTTTGACTACAACACATAAATATTTTGGCTCTTCGCTGTTTTGTAGGGGTAAGTTAATTTATTGGGACCAGTTTTTACTAGGGCACAATATTCATTATCATACGATTCATAATAAAGCGTAATAAAAATGTCACCCGTTTAGTCGCACATACTTAAACGAAAAGTGATTGTCGAGAACACCATCTAGCACATAAATAATCTATTAAGGATAGGCTGGAGAATATACTGATGGACGTATCATACCTTCACCAGTGTTACAGAATTTTCGGTTCGATTTTTAGTGCACCAAATCTATACTGGTCCCGAGATTTTTTAGTGCCAAAAGCAATTGCGGGACAGCCTCTCTCATCATCACAAATAAAAGAGCTAAACAAATATTTTTTTCTTTTAGCACAGGTTTTCTTTTTTTTTAAAAAAAAAAGAAAAGTGTCACAGCACCGATAGGTACTCCTTTAACTCCCATTCTGTTACGTTCACACGATACCTGTCCCACTCCACGAGCTTTGAAGTGATAAAATTCCTGAAAATATGGTCGCCAAGGGCTTCTCTCATCAGTTCGCTGCGCTTTGTCAGTGCTATTGCCTCAATCAAACTCCCGGGCAGTGTTTTTATTCTTTCCTCTGCCCTTTCCTCATCACTTAGCCGGTAAACGTCCTTTTCCGTAGGTAGCGGCAACTCATACTTGTTCTTTATTCCTGCTAATCCCGCAGCGAGCATCACCGAAAACGCTAAATAAGGATTGCATGCCGGGTCCGGGCTGCGGTATTCCACTCGTGTCGCTTTCTCTTTTCCAGGCTTATACA
>QBUL01000164.1 GCA_013180605.1 Candidatus Methanophagaceae archaeon GoMg1
TGTATAAGCCTGGAAAAGAGAAAGCGACACGAGTGGAATACCGCAGCCCGGACCCTGCATGCAATCCTTATTTAGCGTTTTCGGTGATGCTCACTGCGGGATTAGCAGGAATAAAGAACAAATATGAGTTGCCGCCACCTACGGAAAAGGACGTTTACCGGCTAAGTGATGAGGAAAGGGCAGAGGAAAGGATAAAAACGCTGCCCGGGAGTTTGATTGAGGCAATAGCACTGACAAAGCGCAGCGAACTGATGAGAGAAGCCCTTGGCGACCATATTTTCAGGAATTTTATCACTTCAAAGCTCGTGGAGTGGGACAGGTATCGCGTGAACGTAACGGAATGGGAGTTGAAGGAGTATTTATCGGTGCTCTGACACTTTTTCTTTTTTTTAGAAAAAAAAGAAAACCTGTGCTAAAAGAAAGAATAATAGGTTTGAACAGTTCTAAGCGATTTATAGAGACCAGGCTACTATTTTGGAGTCTGAACTTAGAGTATTGCGTAGAGAGCCTAATCTAAACGATAGGAGTAAAAATCAGTTCATCTCCTGCTTTTAACGCAATATTGTATATCCCCGTCTTTGGACGCATACCATACATACCCAGAGAGCCGTTTATATCTTTAAAAACAAAATGCGTGTCCGCGATATGGGAGATAACATCAATTATCTGCTGGGGTCTTTTCACAATCCCTACGAATACGTCATTGCTACCCAAAATACCTTCAATAAATTCTTCCACAAACTTAATCGTATCCTTTTGTCCCATGTAATATTCAAAAAGGTCTAATCCAAGGATATAAACAAATTCTTTTTTCGATTTTTCTCTTAGTTCGTGAATTTTTTCTATCGCCTCGTATATATTTTCAGTGAAAGGTATCACGTTGTCGGCGTCTATACTCGAATCGCATTTTTTAATAATCCAGACATCCTTTGAAGAATGCGCCTCTAAAAGCCTTTTCTGGAAGTTTGCGATGTCTTTTCCACCTATACCAAATAATATTACCCCTTTATCCTCCAATACGGCATTAGAAATTATTGAAGCTATTAAATGAACGTATCTTTGGTCTACCCCGTGTTCCACTTCAAACAGATTGAAACTACCTTTGTTAAATCCCCCATTCAGTATTATATCAAAATCCTTATTGCCCGACGAGCTTAAAAAATCCGCGGGGTCGCGTACGTATGTTCGTGCCAATTCTAATGGTTTTGGTAAGAAGGGTTCAAAATATTGAAACCTCCCTTGATAGAGAGAATAGGCATAATTTTTTTGCTTTATAGGAGTTCCTCGTAATTTTTCAATAACAATCTCTCTGGAGTCTTTAGTTTCCAGTCCTCCACGCCAGACATCCCCAAAATGCGCTTCTCCGTGTATTCTTACATTTTTTAGCGTAACTATGCCATCCACTAAATAGTCCAGACTTTTTATTTCCGCATACTCCACCACCAATACTATATGCGTGGCACTTCTTCTCGCAAAAGAAGCAATCTCTTGTTCCAGTTTCTTATCCTCGTCAGCAGAAGTTATGGCATCCAAGCATAGCAAACTGTCTATAACCACCATAGGATACTCCATGTCAATATCCACGACTTTTTTATACAGGAGCTTTAAAATATCACTTTCTGGTATGCTATCTTGAGCTGCATCTATTATGTTATGCTCCAAGATTACCTCTTTTAGCCACGGAAACTGGTTGTACAGCCCTTCCATGTCAACACGAGTAGATACATAGATGCCATTCTCTCTTTCACCCATCTCTTTTAGCAAGGTCAGTGAGAAGATGGTCTTCCCCACGCCTGGGTTGCCTTTCACCAACAGCGTCTTTCCCACGCCCGAGAAAAATTGATATAGCTCAGAAGGCACCCGATTTTTGGCATTTTCTCCTTCTACAATAAATCTCCTTTCTTTTTTCATCTTTGTATTATGCCCCCGGTTCTTCTTCTCTGACGAATCTGAAACAATTCAGGATATTTTTTCCTTCATTAGTAATCCTATATACACCAGGAATCTCCTTCTCCACAAATTTATTCTCGACCAAAAGCTCTAAATGATGTAAAATCGCTCGATTTGACATATCAAGTTCGTCACACAAAGATTTTCTAATTTCCATCAGTCTCCTTCGCTCTCCATCTTCTAAATAGATTAATATGGCAAGTCTGGGAACACTTATGAAGATTCCCAGTTTGTTTTCATTTACCGAATCATGGAACTTTTTTATCTCTTTCAAAAAATTGCTCATATAGGCATGATAGACATGAACAGATAAATATCCTTCGTTAATTACGATTTTTTATTGTATATAGAGGTGGTCCCGCAGTTGGTTTTGGCACTAAAAATTTCGCTTCTTTTCGGATTTAAAGCTCTATTTGCCTTTCTTTTTCTCCCAATTTTGGGTTGTTAGACAGCCTCTATAAAGTATAACTTCTACCTATTTAAGACGCAGATTTACACGGATTTGATTTCTTCTGCGTTAATCAGCGTTAATTACGTTGTACCAATGATATTCTCACAATGGCCACTTTTCAAGTGTCTGTTCTCCTTGTGTGCCGAAGCCGTGGATGGGCTAATAAAACAGGAATTAAGATATATACACACGAAGACCACTGTGGTGTTATTACAGATAATCCCATCGCCATAAGAGCGACAATCGGGGTAACAGCGCCTCGCCTTTTCCCTATTGCTATGCGTCGCGGGTCGAGGCTGCGATCTACCAAACGATAACCTTTTGTGGCATAAGCCCAATTCAAGCTATTGACTATCCCCAATATGAACAAATTAAAATCAAAAAACCGTTTTGCAATCGTTTCATCCGGATAATCGCCCGTTAGAGAAGTAGAAAAAGGAACCAGAGCTACAAACATAAGACCAAAAATATTTATCCATAGATGGATTCGATCGGTTCGTTTGATGAAATGAAAATGGTCGTGATGTATAATCCAGAAGATAGCCAGGAGGATAAAACTGAGTGCATAAATAAAAAATTTATGCGCTTGTCCAAACAGCGCGTCATGCAACTGTACTGCCTGGTCCGTCCCTACTTCCGGAAGCGCAAGGTTCAATACCAGCAATGTCATTGCGATGGCGTAGATACCATCCGTTAACGCCTCGATGCGATGGGTCGTCATACCAGGTTCCGAAGCATTGGATTTGGCCATTATTTATTTAGTAATATTTAATAAGATAAATCTTAATTACGAAAAATGTAACAAGAGGAAGAATAATTGACTTTATATACTATGATTTACTTAATATAGCTGGGTAAAGAGAAGATGGAAAGAAACTTCCCGGTATGCTGCTATTGTGGTGCGTGCGCGGCGTTCATACCGGATTTTAAGAAGTATAGCGAGGAAGAAGTGGTGTGGGACAAGGGCTGCGGCGGAACGGTCTCAAAAGGTTTCTGTTTCAGTTTCTGTCCTCGCACATTCGCAGCTTGTCGTTTATGTGAGGGTGAGTGCCCAAGGATGGAATACGGCGTATGTGATTTCAGCCCTTGCGCATCCTCGCCCGAAGGCAGGATTCTGGGATACTACAATGAAATATTAAGTGCAAGAGCAACGGAGAGAGGCATAAGAGAGGTGGGGCAGGATGGAAGTATTATAACGGCAATGCTATGTGAAGCGTTAAGAAGCGGATTTATAGATGCTGCCGTTGTCGCTACGCGGACAGAAGATTGGAAAGCCGAACCTTTTGTTGCCACGACACCCGAAGAAGTTTTGCTTGCCATAGGTCCAAAATACACCGCTTGTCCTTCTATCCTGGGTGTGTGGGAAGCGATAGACCGCGGCTATGAAAATATCGCAATGGTCGGCGTTGGCTGTAATATAGAAGCAGTGAGAAGGCTTCAAGCTCTGCATGACTCCTCTTTGGAGCTGGACCGAGTGAAAGTCTTAATCGGGCTTTTTGGGACCGAGGCTTTTTGGCACCGTGATTTGGTTATGTTCCTCGCTGAACGGGAGGGAATAGACATCAGAGAGGTGGAGAGGTTTTATGTTACAAAGGGGAAATTCATGGTGGTTACAAAGGACAAGGAGTTCGGTATTCCGACTAAAGATCTAGACCATTGTGCGCGAGATACATGCAGGATATGTGAAGATTTCACATCACAATTAGCCGATGTTTCCGCAGGCTCTTCGGGCTCGCCGGATGGATGCACGTCACTGATAATCCGGACAAAAGCGGGAGAAGAACTCGTAAATATTTCAAAAGATGCGATACAAACGAGGAAGCTGAACGAAGAAGGAATAAAAAAGATAGAAAAATTCGCTTTTAATAAGAAAATGAGGAATTACGGCATGATACTGGATCAAATGGAGATTTGTTCCGCGTGCTTAACGAATCCGTATTCGTTTACATTGCAGCGAGAAAGGGGTGAATGAGCAAAATGACAGACATATATGCAAATGCGAGGTCTACCACGGGAACGTCCGTGAGAAGGCGAGATGTGAGTACGTTGAGTGGAATGTGTCCGATATGCGTGAAAGAGTGTACAGTGCTATGCGAAATAGGAAAGAGTACGTTCAGGGGACGAGAGGTATTGTATCCCGAGCCGGAGCAGTTTGGCTGGAGTACTGCCGCGTCAAACAAGGATTACAGACTCGATTGGTCGGATTTCAATATCCTTGCGAGGCTGCGTGGTGCAGAAGGGATAGAACCGAGCCCGGATTTGGCTGTGTTTCCGAACGTGAATATCGAATCGAAGATAGGCGGTATTCCGTTAAAGGTACCACTGGCAAGTGGCGCTTACGGGTCCACGGACGTAGGGAGGAACAACTGGGATGGACTTGCGATTGGCGCTGCACTCGCGGGAATCGTACTTATCATCGGCGAGAACGTCTGCGGCGTTGACAAAGAATCGGTGTTCACGAACGGTAAAGTAACGAAATCGCCGGAGATGGAGCGCCGAGTAAAACTGTTCAAAGAGTACTGGGACGGCAGTTACGGCGATATAGCGGTGCAGACGAACGTAGAAGACCAGAGGTTCGGGGTGGATGAGTATGTAATCTCAAAACTGGATGTGAATATAGTAGAGCGGAAATGGGGACAGGGCGCAAAGGCAATAGGCGGTGAAATACGTGTATCTTCGCTTGAACGCGCATTAGAGCTGAAGAAGAGGGGCTATATTGTGCAGCCGGACCCCGAAGACCTCGCG
Organism: Candidatus Methanophagaceae archaeon GoMg1; assembly: GCA_013180605.1. Taxonomy (GTDB): domain Archaea; phylum Halobacteriota; class Syntropharchaeia; order Alkanophagales; family Methanospirareceae; genus QEXZ01. The sequence continues at coordinate 5,147 of QBUL01000164.1, forward strand.
GTTCAAGAAGCGTTCAAAGATGGCTTGTTCAAGACCTTCGAGCGGCACAGCCGCGTGGGTTTCCCGGAAGAGCGCGGTTTTGTGGAGGATGTCGAATGGCTGCGTGATATCGGTGCAAGATATGTAACGATAAAAACAGGTGCTTACCGACCTGTGGATGTTGCATGGACGATGAAAGTGGCATCGGAAGCAAAAGTGGATTACATAACGTTTGATGGTGCCGGTGGCGGGACAGGAATGAGTCCTGTGCCGATGATGAACGAAATGAGCACGCCCACCGTGTATTTAGAAGCACAGATATTAAAGGGTGCGCGGATACTGGAGCGAGAAGGTAAATACGTGCCCGACATGAGCATGGCTGGTGGGTTCATCAACGAGACACAGATGTACAAGGCGATAGCAATGAGTAACTTCGGCAATGGCCCGTTTATAAAATCAATCACGATGGCACGGTCGCCGTTAACGGCAGCGATGAAGTCGCTCTATTTCACGGAACTCGCAGAAAAGGGCAGATTACCACGAGATTTTGCGAATAAATACGGCAACAGCCCGGAGAGGTTCTTTATCGCTGCTGAGGAGTTAAAAAAGGAATACGGTAGTAAAATAGGCAATGAAATACCCTGGTCTGCGGTTGGCGTCTACACATACATGTATGAGCGGTTAGGGATTGGTTTGAAGCAGATGCTTGCAGGCTCGCGTAAGTTCAAACTGGACTTGATAGACAGGGGCGATATTGCGTCACTGAGCAAGCTTGCCGCCGAAGTCACCGGGATACCGATGCTGCACGAGCTGGAAGAGGAATTGTTTGAGGTGATATTAACGTCGTAGCTGGGCTGGATGAGAAAATGAGGACTTGCGGGTAAGCTCATATAAAATTTTTTGGGAGGGTAGTGACCAACCACGCTACCAAAACCCTCTCTTTTTGACAGCAATTATTTATCTTGCAACGGTTTATGGGTAAAAATTGTGCGGGGTGAATAAGGGAGGCGATGAAGATGAGGGAGAGAGGGATTTTTGAGGAGGTAGAAGGTTTATCTATAGTAAGTATATCCGGCATTAACTTTGCATATAATAAGTTTATTTGCTCGTTCGACCCAAATTTTTTCTTACGTGGGGGGTTCACAAAAAACGAGTTAAAGAAAAAAATAAAAGTGCCTGTCTATTTACTATACTAAGCAAGATTGGTAGAATGGCAAAGAACGACAATAAAACTCAAGAAGAGCCTCTTGAGAAGCAACTGTGGAAAGCGGCGGATAAACTCAGAAAGAATATTGACGCTGCCGAGTACAAACATATAGTCCTGGGTCTGATTTTCCTGAAATATATCTCAGATGCCTTTGAGGGATTATATCAAAAACTGCAGAAAGGAGAAGGGGATTACGCTGGTGCTGACCCTGAAGACAGGGACGAATATAAAGCCGAGAATGTCTTTTTTGTTCCTGCGATTGCCCGCTGGTCATATCTTCAGGCGAGAGCCAAACAGCCAGAGATCGGTAAAGACGTTGACAATGCGATGGACGCAATCGAAAAAGAGAACCCCTCGCTCAAAGGGGTTTTGCCAAAGGTCTATGCAAGAGGTAACCTTGACCTGACAAGTCTTGGCGGTTTGATTGACCTTGTGGGTAACATCGCCCTCGGCGATGCCAAAGCCAGAAGTGCCGATATTCTAGGCCATGTCTTCGAGTACTTCCTTGGTGAGTTTGCTCTTGCGGAAGGAAAAAAGGGAGGACAGTTCTACACCCCCCGAAGCGTTGTTCAACTGCTTGTAGAAATGCTGGAACCATACAACGGCAGAGTCTTTGACCCTTGCTGTGGTTCCGGCGGAATGTTCGTTCATTCTGAAAAATTCGTAGCCGAACATCAGGGAAAGGTGAACGACATTTCTATTTACGGGCAGGAGAGCAACCAGACCACCTGGCGTCTGGCAAAGATGAACCTTGCCATCAGGAGCATTGACAGTTCACAGGTCAAATGGAACAATGAAGGTTCCTTTATGAACGATGTCCACAAAGATTTAAAGGCTGATTATGTCATCGCCAATCCGCCATTCAACGACAGCGACTGGAGCGGTGATCTGCTCCGTAAGGACGGCAGATGGAAATACGGCGTACCGCCCACTGGCAACGCCAACTACGCCTGGATACAGCATTTCCTCTACCACCTCAGCCCAAGCGGACAGACGGGTTTTGTTCTGGCAAAGGGGGCGCTGACCTCCAAATCATCTGGCGAAGGCGAAATCAGAAAGGAGCTTGTGGAAGCCAGACTGGTTGACTGCATTGTAAACCTTCCTGCTAAACTGTTCCTGAACACACAGATCCCAGCCTGCCTCTGGTTCCTGAGCAGGGATAAAGCCAATGGCAAATACAGGAACAGGACAGACGAAATCCTGTTCATTGACGCCCGGAACATGGGGCATCTGATAAACCGCCGAACAAGGGAGTTCTCGGAAGAAGATATTCAGCATATTGCCGGAACCTACCACAATTGGCGCAATCCTGACGGGAATTATGAGGACGTTAAAGGATTCTGCAATTCTGCTTCTATTGAACGGGTGCGGGAACTTGATTACGTGCTGACCCCGGGCAGATATGTGGGGCTAGCACTTGAAGATGATGAGTTTGATTTTAATGAGCGATTTAGCAGCCTGAAAGCGGAGTTTGAAGAGGAGTTGAAAGAGGAAGAGAAGCTTAATTTGCTGATTGCTAAAAACCTCAAGAAGGTGAAGCTGGTATGAGTAAAAATGGATTGGTGATAATTGATGATATCCAGAGCAGAATATACACCATCCGTGATGTTCAAGTAATGCTGGATAGGGATTTAGCCATTTTTTATGGCGTAAAACCAATCAGACTAAGAGAACAGGTGAAAAGAAATATCAAACGTTTCCCCTCAGATTTCATGTTTCAACTCACAGAAGAAGAGGTTAATTTTATGGTATCGCAAAATGCGATACCTTCAAAGCAGCATCTGGGCGGTTCACTTCCATTTGTTTTTACAGAACAGGGTGTTGCGACTATTTCTGCGGTACTTACCAGTGAAAGAGCGATTGAAGTTAATATTCAGATTATGCGAGCTTTCGTTGCAATGCGCCGTTTTATCGCTTCAAATGCAGAGGTTTTTCAGCGCCTGGATGCTGTGGAAATACGGCAGATAGAGCATAAAGCAGAAACTGATCAGAAATTTGAACAGATTTTCAATGCCATTGAAAAACGAAGCATAAAACCAAAACAAGGTATCTTTTTTGATGGCCAAATTTTTGATGCGTATCAATTTGTTTCTGACCTTATCAGAACAGCACAGAATACAATATTAATTATTGATAATTATATTGATGATACTGTTTTGACGCATCTCACAAAAAGAAATAATGGTGTAAAAGTTACGATTCTCACAAAAACAATATCAAAACAACTGGCATTGGATATAAAGAAATACAATGAACAGTATCCGGTAATAGAGATAAAAGAGTTCAAAGACTCCCATGACCGGTTTATAATTATTGACAATACCACTGTCTATCATTTTGGCGCTTCTTTAAAAGATATTGGAAAGAAATGGTTTGCGTTCTCGAAGATGGATATCGGGGCGTTTGAGATGATCACAAGGCTGGAGGGGATGAAGACATGAGTGAGTGGAAGAAGTGTAAACTTGGTTCAATAACATCAAAAATTGGTAGTGGAGCCACACCAAGAGGGGGTGAAAATTCATATAAAACAGCAGGAATTTCTTTAATCCGCAGTCAGAATGTATATAATTTTATTTTCTCTATAGATGGGTTGGCTTACATTGATGATAAACAAGCCTATGAGCTAAGGAATGTAGAAGTTTTTGAAAATGATATCCTAATCAATATTACCGGTGAATCTGTCACACGAACCTGCATTGTACCAAAACAAATTTTACCAGCCAGAGTAAATCAGCATGTATCAATTATTCGCCCAATTGAAGAAAAAGCAGATTTTAAATTTGTTTTTTATTCGCTACAATCAATTAAACCAGAATTACATACAATGGCAGAAATTGGATGCACAAGACGGGCTCTAACAAAAGGAATGTTGGAAAATCTTGACATCATTCTCCCCCCTCTCCCCGAACAGCTCGCCATCGCCTCGGTGCTTTCCAGCCTCGACGACAAGATAGACCTGCTCCACCGCCAGAACAAGACCCTTGAAGCCATGGCGGAAACGCTGTTCAGGCAGGGATTTGTGGAAGAGGCGGATGAGGGGTGGGAGGAAGGAAAAATTCCAGATGAATTTGATTTTACTATGGGATTATCACCTTCTGGAGAAAGTTATAACGAAGAAGAGATTGGCATTCCAATGTATCAAGGAAATGCTGACTTTGAATTTCGTTTTCCAAAGAGAAGAGTATTTACGACTGATCCGAAAAGGTTCGCTGAACAATTTGATACTCTCATCAGCGTAAGGGCTCCAGTTGGCGCACAAAATATGGCGAATGAAAGATGTTGTATTGGACGTGGCGTTGCTGCCTTTATATATAAAAGAAATAACTGTTACTACACTTATACATACTTCAAAATGAAGTCTCTAATGAAAGAAATTGACCAATTCAACCAAACTGGCACGGTTTTTGGATCAATCAGCAAAGCTGATTTTGAAGCATTAGAAATTGTCTTACCACCTACTGAGATTGTTTATAATTTTCAATCGGGAGTGAAGCCGATTGACGATAAAGTAATGAATAATTGTTTTCAAATCCGCACCCTCGAAAAACTCCGCGATATGCTATTGCCTAAACTTATTTCGGGACAAATAAGAATTAAGAATCTTGAGAACTTTGACGGGGTGATAAATTGACAAACTATCTAAAAACTGATTTAACGGGGAAAGTAAACAACCTTAAGCATTTCAAAAATGAGGCTTTGTTGCCTTTATTTGAAGCTATTGTAAATTCCATTGAAGCTATTGAAGAAAGGGGTAATTCATCTAAAGGTCAAATTACGGTCCGCCTAATACGAAATAACCAACAAGCACTTCCTGGAATGGATATTGATGAAGCTCAAAAATACATAATTGTTTTCGAGATAGGAGATAATGGTATTGGCTTTGATGATAATAACTATGATTCATTTCAAACAGCGGAAACCACTTATAAAATGGAAAAAGGAGGTAAAGGCGTAGGACGTTTCTTTTGGTTGAAAGCTTTTGATAAAGTGGAAATTGAAAGTGTTTATAGTAAAGATGCTGATAGATATCTCCGCAAAATTGAATTTACTTTGAATAATGGAATAACCGAGAAAGTGAACTCCCTAACTGATAAACCGCAGAAGACTATTGTCAAGCTAATTGGATTCAAAAGAAAATATCAAGATCAACCGAGTGCTTATAAGAAGGGTGAGACCATCGCCCAGCGTATTCTTGAACATTGCATTTCCTATTTGATTGGTGGAACAACAATAAAAATTACTTTAATTGACGGGGATGATAATTATTCTATCAATGAGAGATTTGAAGAAATAAAACAAAACATCATAGAAGAAACAATTATCATAAAGGACCATGAATTTTCGATTTCACATCTCAAACTGTATTCAACTTATTTAAAAATGCACAAGATTGTATTGACCGCGAACAACCGAGAAGTAAAATCATTTGATATATCAAAATTATTAGGGACAACTACACAATTCGATGAAGATGGGAGTAAATTTGTCTACAGTGTTTATGTGTCAAGTCCATACCTCGATAAGCGTGTAGATAGTAGTAGAATGGAATTTAATATTCCAGAAACCCCCGGTACATTAGATGTTATTAATTCCCCCATCTCGATAGAAGAAATTAAGAAGGGAGTAACTGAAAGATCAAGAGTATATTTATCCAAATATTTGGAAATTATTGACCAGCAAAAAAAAGAAAATGTCCATAGATTTGTGTCGAAAGAAAATCCTGCTCTTAGGGCTGTCCCAACTTATTGTCCAGAACTTTATTATGACCTCGAATATAATTCGTCAGATGAGAAAATTAATGAGATACTTTATAAATACAAAGGGAAAACAGAATATGAAATTAAAAAACAAAGTAATGCATTGTTAAAAACACAGCCAGAATCTATTTCTGAAATCGAAGATACATATAAAGAAACGGTTGATAAATTAGAGGCTTTTCAAAAAGATCAACTTGCAGGATATATGATTCTTAGGAAAATGATTATTGAATTGCTTGACAAGAAACTTCAACTCAACGAAGAAGGGAAGTATCCAAATGAAGATATCATTCACGACATTATAATACCTAGAAAAAGAACAACCGATGAATTACGATACGAAGATCATAATTTATGGCTTATTGATGAACGCTTGACATTTCATGAACTTGCATCTTCTGACATACCTTTGAGCAATATAATAACTTCTGGAAGCACAGATAGACCAGATGTGGTTGTTTTTTCAGAGACGGATGATGATAGAATTGCAAAAGCTGTTTCAATAATTGAACTTAAAAAACCACAAAGAGAATCATTTAATGATAATAGGCCAACGGAAAAAGTGTTAGATTATGTAAGGTTGATTCGTGACAATAAGGTAAAATTACAGAATGGACGACCATTAGAGGTAAATGAAACAACTCGATTCTATTGTTATGTTGTTTGTGACATTACAGATGAAATAAAAAAATTTGCTGAAGATGGTAATTTTGCAACATTAAAAGGTGAGAGAGGCTACTATCTTTACAATCAGAAATTAAACACACACATCGAAATCATTGCCTTTGATAAGATAATAATTGATGTGAAGCAACGCCATAAGGCATTTTTCGAGAAGCTTGGAATAGATTTAAAATGAACCACATAACCGAATCTGCCATTGAGGAATTTGCTATCGAGTTATTGGAAAAATCCGGTTACCAGTACGTTCACGCCCCTAACATAGCCCCGGATAGCGACACTCCAGAACGGAACAGATTTGAAGATGTGTTATTATTGGAACGCCTGCAATCAGCCGTTGGCAGAATAACCCAAAACAAAGCAAAAACCATTGATGCAAAAGATGATCTGGGATTAAACAGCAACCAAATCCGCACCCTTGAAAAACTGCGGGATACGCTGTTGCCGAAGCTGATGAGCAGTAAAGTGAGGGTGATGTTATGAGGGTCGCCGCCGGAACAGTCGAATACACTCTCGGAGTGGCACCTGTAAGCGGGCATGGTTTCTCATGGAATACTAATGAACTTGATGCAGCACTGACCTGCCCTGTTTCTGAGGTTGTGTTTGATGATTCCGGAAAAGCAGATATTTCTAAGATGCTCTATGGTCTGGTTGAAACCGATTTTGAAAAGGACCAGATTGAAAGAATTCTGACGGATACAAATTCGCCTGAAGATTGGCGTGTGGGCGAAGCGTTGGCGGAAACCTATATGGTTCATCAAAGAAATTGTTATTTCCCTTGGCCGGATGGAAGGGATGAACGCAAGACAGGCTCAAGTCTGCCCGGTGCGGACCTTGTTGGCTTTCAGAAAGAAGGAGATGAGGATTTTTTCGCGTTTGGAGAGGTAAAAACTTCTGCTGAGCATAAATACCCTCCAGGAGCAGTATATGGTCGTACCGGCCTTAAAAAACAAATTGAGGATTTACGGGACAGCGAAAATATCAGAGACGATTTGGTAAAATATCTGGCCTACAGAGCGGTTACAGCACAATGGAAAGACCGGTATGAAAATGCCGCCAAAAAATACATGCAAGACAACACTTCTGTTCGGATTTTCGGTTTTCTGGTTCGGGATGTATCACCAAATCATGATGATCTGCGTGTACGCGTTAACAAACTGAGTAACGGCGTGCCTGCATCCATGAACATTGAACTGCTAGCTATTTATCTTCCACCAGATAGCGTGGGACAGCTAAGCAATAAAGTAGTGCAATTTAGACAGGGGGGTGTGGGATGAACATAACGCACAACTCTCTTAGGCACATTGATCAGCATTGGGCCGTTCTTGCTGTTGACAAAACAGCGCGGGTTCGTGGGCTGAAAATGGTTAATGCTCGTCTTGTTAAAAAAGCACTGGGACAGCAGATTCAATTTCAGTTTGATGAACAGACTGAATATGATGAAGAGTTATTAGGCCGTCTAGCTTTGGCCTATGAGTTGGCAGCTATCGAGGGCTTAGATGCTTTTCTCAATCCAGCCTCCGATTCAAAAGAGTTGCGCGAACAGTGTGCAGCCGGGGCGTACCGTGCTTTTGAAATACGCAGGCTTTTTGATTTGCCGGAAAAAGAAGAATCCCGAATTTTTCATATTCTTCATTTGTCGGCATTGGCTTATTGTGGGGACCGCTGGTCTGATTTGCGACGCTGGTACAATGAAAATGATACAGTGATCCACATTCCTTCCGTTGTAGATGGAAACTGGCATTACCGCTTGTTGTATCACCTTTTTGAATGCTGGGTCAGATTATTCCGTAAAAAGCGATGGGATGATCTTGATGATATACGGAAAATTATCGCTAGATTACGGGAAGATCAGAAAAAGTATGAAGTGAATGTGTTGGAGGGCAACTCTAATGCACACGATCGAGCCATGGCCTTGCGTCTCATTTCTCTGTATCATTGGGCAAAAAGTACAGAACTTCTGGCTAAGTATATGATTCAAGGCGAACCTGTAGGCATTGTTACGTTGCTTGATAAACATTTTGAATCAGCTATCGATGCCGCCACTGCCAGTTCTGATGTACAGTTGGAAGTTCTCATGCGGTGGCTACATGCAGCAGCACGACAAATGATTTCCGGTTCTCTCTGGTGGGTAGCCAGAACTATAAATTCCAGTGTGACGAGATTTGTACGTGAAATAACAGCTCAACAGGCCATGTTTGAACTTCTGCCGCCACAACGCGCGGCATTGCAGGAACAAGGCCTCTTGGATCTGGCGGCAACGGCTGTAGTCGTTGATATGCCTACATCCGGGGGAAAAACTCTTTTAGCACAGTTCCGAATACTTCAGGCTCTCAATCAATTTGATAGCGACGAAGAAGGAAAAGGATGGGTCGCCTATGTTGCCCCAACACGTGCACTCACGGCTCAGATTACCCGTCGCCTTCGCCGGGATTTTGAACCCATCGGTATAAAAGTTGAGCAGTTGACCGGAGCAGTTGAAATTGATGCCTTTGAAGAAGATATTTTAGTTAAATCCGATAGCACCAATGCTTTTGATGTTCTTGTGGCGACACCAGAAAAGTTGCAACTTGTGGTTCGGAATAAGAAGGTGTCCCGCCCACTCGCTCTGGTTGTGATGGATGAGGCGCACAATATCGAAGATGAGAATCGTGGATTACGGATTGAATTATTGTTGGCAACCATCAAAGGGGATTGTCCATCAGCAAATTTTCTTTTGCTGATGCCCTTTGTTGAGAAACCGGAAACTCTTGCTCATTGGTTAGCCCAAGATATCAATGCCGGTCGGGCAATCAGTTTTGGAACTACGCCGTGGAAACCGAATGAACGGATTGTTGGGACATTCGAAGCTGAGGTCGATGATTCAATGCTAGCGGGCTGGCGATTAAAATATAAGACGTTGATCACCACCCCCAAGACAATTCATCTGTCTGGTACCCATATTGTCGGTGAAGTAAGACCATTGGATGTACCTAAAAGCAGGGTAATCAAACAAGGGAACCAGCGTGGGCTGACGCTTCAAACAGTAGCAATGGCTAAAATTCTTTCAGAACGTGGGACAAGTATTGCTGTTGCTAACAATACGGAGTGGGTCTGGAATATGGCCCGAAAGGTTAGTGAAAAGTTTGAACCGCTCAACCCTGTTCCAGAAGAAATAAAATTGGTTCAAAAATTTCTTAAAACAGAAATCAGCGAAAAGTTTGAATTGATTGATATGCTCACTCGTGGCGTTGGAGTTCATCATTCAGGATTATCAGATGAAGTGCGTGCTCTTATTGAGTGGTTGGCCGAAGAAGAAAAACTGAGGGTTTTATGTGCTACTACAACGATTGCTCAGGGAATCAATTTCCCCGTCTCATCTATTTTTCTGGCCTCTAATAAATATCCTTACGGCAAAGAAATGTCACCTCGCGAGTTCTGGAACCTCGCAGGCCGTGCGGGACGTATGAATCATGATAGCGTAGGTGTTGTAGGATTAGCTGCTGGTACTGAACCTGACAAAATTGCAGAGTATGTAAGTAAAGCCACAGGAGAACTGGCTTCGCGCCTTGTAAATTTGCTAAATGAACTTGAGACTGCCGGAAGACTTAATGACTTAGAATATGTCATTCAGGAGGAACAATGGGTAGATTTCCGCTGTTATGTAGCGCATTTGTGGAACGAAAAGAAAAATCTTGATGCCGTTATAGCGGATACGGAACAACTGCTCCGTAACACCTTTGGCTATGGTTTGTTGAGAAGCAACCAGAGTGACAGAGGTAAAGCAGATATACTACTCAAAGCGACCAGGAAATATGCAATAAAGCTTTCAGAACATCCGGAACGAACAGCCCTTGCTGATATGACTGGATTTTCGCCTGAAGGTGTTGGTCAGGCTCTAGCCGGGATAAACAGGCTTGAACGTAAACTGACTGCGGATGACTGGAAACCTGAAAGTTTGTTTGGACAAAACTCGGGTATGCCAGATATATATGGCATAATGCTGAGAATTCCCCAACTGAAAAAAAATCTTGAAGAAATAACAGAACGAGGTCTTGAGAAAAAGCAAATCGCAGACATTACGCAGGCTTGGGTAAACGGAAAAAGCATTGAATATATTGCCCAAGAATTCTTTAGAGATAATGAGAATCAGACTAAAGCTATCACGGCAACCTGCAAGGCAATATACAAAACCCTTGTTAACAATGGAACATGGGGCCTCTCTGCATTGAGCCGTCTTTCAGGTATCGATTTTGATTTATTATCTGAGTCTGAAAAGCGTCAGATAAATGTGCTTCCTGCAATGATTTATCACGGAGTAAAGACCGAAGAAGGCGTATTGATGCGCATGAACTCAGTTCCTCGAAGTATTGCTGAACAAGCTGGTGAAGAATTAAGAAACTCGTTTGGTGACAATGCGGTAACAGTTCATGAAGCACGTACCTTTCTTAATGATATGGATTCCCTCACCTGGAATCGGGTTCGTCCTCAGAGAGCTTATCTCTCAGGGGTAGAGTATAGAAAAATCTGGAAAATACTGTCTGGAGGGACTCAATAAGTGCCGATTAAAATTACCGAACAGGCCATAGAAGAATTCACCATTGAGCTACTGGAAAAATCTGGTTATCAATATATTTACGCCCAGGACATCGCCCCGGACAGCGACACTCCAGAACGGGCAAGATTTGGAGATGTATTATTATTAGAACGCTTGCGAAAAGCGGTTGGTAGAATAACCCAAAACAAGGCAAAAACCATTGATACCAAAGATGATCAGGGAATAAACAGCAAACAAATCCGCACTCTTGAAAAACTCCGAGATACGTTGTTGCCAAAATTAATAAGTGGTGAAGTCAGGGTAAAATTAGAGCAACAAGAGGCGGGTACATGAACAAAAGAGATATTGTAAAACAAGAATCCGATTTCATCCTCTATACCTCAAATGATGGGGACGTGAATGTAGAAGTTGTATTAAAGGATGAAAACGTGTGGCTTACACAAAAGGCTATGGGCTTACTTTTTGGCGTTGAAAGTCACACGATTACCTATCATTTAAAAGAGATTTTCAAGTCCGGTGAACTAGATGAAAAAGCAACTACTCGAAAAATTCGAGCAGTTCAAAATGAAGGTAAAAGGCAGGTAACAAGAGGACTTGATTTCTACAACCTAGATGCCATCATTTCGGTCGGCTACCGCGTCAACTCCTACCAGGCCACCCAATTCCGCATCTGGGCAACCAAAACCCTGAAAGAATACATCATCAAAGGGTTTGTGCTGGATGATGAGCGGCTGAAACAGGGGAAGCGATTCGGCAAGGATTATTTCGAAGAACTCTTGGAGCGCATCCTGGAAATCCGGGCAAGTGAGCGGCGGTTTTATCAGAAGATCACCGACATCTACGCACTTGCTGCGGATTATGATAAAAACGCGCCGGTAACAAAGGATTTTTTCGCTACGGTTCAGAACAGACTCCACTGGGCAATCACCGGAAAAACCGCAACAGAAATTATTTACGATTCAGCAGATGCAATAGAAATCCACATGGGTTTGACCGGCTGGAAACAGGCTCCAGACGGCAAGATTTTAAAATCCGATGTTTACATTGCCAAAAATTACCTGAACGAAGCCCACATCAAGGAACTGAATCAAATCGTCTCTGCCTATCCTGATTTGGCGGAAAACCGGGCACAGCGGCATATTCTGATGGAAATGCAAGACTGGGTTCAATTTCTCCATAGTTTTTTGGAATTATCCAACCACCCGATATTACAGGACAATGGTAAAGTCAGCGCATTGGAAGCGAAGCTAAAAGCCGAGCAGGAATACGAAGAATATCGGGTAATACAGGATGAGAATTATATTTCCGATTTTGACAAAGAGGTGTGGCGAATAAAGGAGGGTAAGGATGACTACAAATAATATCTCTTTGCACCTTAAAAACATCTACAAAGAGAAGGAACTTGATGAATTGGCAACAGCCGAGGATTTCTCGGTAGTTCAGAATGAGAAATTGTACGATGCAGATTGTAGGGTTGTTATTAATCACTTGATGAACATCTTTTCTGATAACGAGTTAGAGGAAAATTCAGTATGTGCAAAACTTGCACATACTCCCGAAGAATTAAAGGGGTAAATGATGACGACAAATAAAATCACCGAATCCGCAATAGAGGAATTAGCAATCGACCTACTTGAAAAACAGATCTACCAGTACATTTACGCTCCCGATATTGCGCCTGACAGCGAAACGCCGGAAAGAAGCTCCTTTGACGATGTCCTGTTGGTAGAGCGCCTGAGAAAAGCAGTTGGCAGAATAACCCAAAACAAGGCAAAAACCATTGATACCAAAGATGATCAGGGAATAAACAGCAAACAAATCCGCACCCTTGAAAAACTCCGTGATACGCTCTTGCCTAAATTGATGAGTGGTGAAGGGAGGATTAAATATGGGAATACTAAGGAGGAATACCATGGAAGAACCATTTAAACCGTTGAGCCTATCTATAAAGGAATTATTTGGTAATGCAGATTCATTATATAAGATTCCGCGGTACCAGCGTCCCTATAAATGGGAGGATGAGCAGGTGGACAAACTGTGGGATGATGTGTACGAATCATTTGAAAATGGAGATGAAAATTATTTTCTTGGCTCGATTATTACAGCAAAACCGTGGGACGATGAAAAATCAGCTTATGTAGATGTGGTGGATGGTCAACAGCGGATGACAACACTAATGATAATGTTTTGCGTTATTCGGGATTTGTATCCTGATATCAATGCAGAAAAATCCGATGAAAACCTTTTTGCCGTTGATATTGATACCATTCGAGCTTCAATTGCTTTATATGGTAAATCAAACCGCTTAAAACTGTTTACCCATCCCCAACACCAAAGCGATTTTGAAGAACTAATAATCAAGGGAGATACAAAAGAGCTGAAAAAACCGTATAAATATCAAGTAAGAAGTGATGAAGAGCCTAAATATAAATTCATTAACACTTCATTTTTGTTCAGAAAAAAGTTAGAAGACTTAGGCCAAGAAAACTCTGAAAAAATCATTGACTATCTATTCAATCAGGTTAAAATTATCAGAATTGATTGTAAAAACAGGGAATTTGCCATCAGACTATTCCAGGTTTTAAATGACCGGGGAATGGATCTAACTGCCGCAGATTTGATAAAAAGTTTCCTGATTGAGAGACTATACAATAGATACAAAAATGATACGGATACGTCAAAAATCAAAGAAGAGCAGTTCATATCTGATTGGAGGGAAATGGAGCAGACCATAAAAAATTCTGACATCAGCCTCAACGATTTATTCATCATCTATGAATATCACATACTCGGTCAAAATCCCAAAAAATCACTCTATGATGAATTACAAAATGCTTTCGCAGACAAAGACCCCAACCAAATAATCAGCGATATCAAACAATTTGCACACACTTACTTCAAAGAAATCTATGAGGCGGATGATAAGGTATTGTATTCTTTTAGGTATATCAGATGGAATATGTACTGGAAGAGTATTCTTCTAACAGCATTGCATACAGGTTATCCTGATTACGAAAAACTAAAGAAGCAGCTGCGCAGGTTTTATTATCTTTATTGGATAGCAGGTAAAACCCTATCACAAATAAAGCAAACCTCCTTCAACCTTATTAAATGGGTAAAGGAAAAAAAGCCCATATCGGAAATTGAAGTTGAACTTAATAAGAAGATTACAGCAGACGGTATTGAGGGCCTTGCCATAAGAAATCTCTCCTCCGAGCAATTAGCCACAGAAGTTTGGATCAAACCATTGTTGTTATTGATGGAATACAATGTAACCGACAACAGTAAATTGTCATTTATAAAACTGAACAATGATTTGCATTTGGAACACATTCTGCCTGTAAAATATGAGAAATACCCCGAATGGAACCATATCACTAAAGATGTTTCTGCTAAGTGGTTGAACAGTGCAGGCAATATCACGCTGTTGAGTGGTGCAAAAAACATTGAAGCGAGTAACAACCCGTTTAATGTGAAAATGGATGTTTACAAAGGCAAAGGAAAATATGATGAGAAAAACGACAAGATAACCGCTTTTTTAATAACCCAAAGCATCCTCACGGATTATGAAGTAAATAAATATCAAGGCAACTGGACATTGGAAGCAATGATTGACCGTTGGAAATGGTTCCTAATAGAATCTCAAGAAATATTGAATATAGATTTAAATGAAGCCGTTGAAAAACATCAACCGGAATTAGTATGAAAAAAATCACCGAATCCGCCATCGAACAATACACAATCGATCTACTTGAAAAACAGGGCTACCAATACTTTTACGCTCCTGACATCGCTCCTGACAGCGAAACGCCGGAAAGAAGCTCCTTTGAAGATGTCCTGTTGGTAGAGCGTCTGAAAAAAGCAGTTGGCAGAATCAATTCCAACATTCCGGCAGATGTTAGGGAAGACGCCGTCAAACAGATACTAAGACTTAACTCTCCTGAACTGATTGCCAACAATGAAGCATTTCACAGGATGCTGACCGAAGGTATAAAAGTAAGTTATCAGAAAGACGGAGCCGACAGAGGCGACCTTGTCTGGCTGATAGATTTTAAAAATCCGGAGAATAACGATTTTCTTGTTTCCAACCAATTCACCGTTATAGAAAAAGATGTGAACAAACGCCCTGATGTAATACTCTTTGTAAACGGGCTGCCCCTGGTTGTCATAGAATTAAAGAATCCTGCCGATGAGAACGCAACCGTAAAATCTGCATTCACGCAGTTGCAGACCTATAAACAGACAATACCCGGTCTCTTTACCTACAATGGCTTCATGGTAATCTCCGACGGCCTTGAGGCAAAGGCGGGTTCGCTCTCCGCAGGTTCCAGCCGGTTCATGGCATGGAAATCTTCTGACGGCAAAACGGTAGCATCACCCCGGATAGGACAGATGGAAACGCTGATCAAAGGAATGCTCAACAAACGAACCTTGCTGGATATTATACGCCATTTCATTGTATTCGACAAGTCGAAAAAGGAAGATAAAGAGACTGGCGTAACAACGATCAGGACCATAAAGAAATTGGCTGCATATCATCAATACTATGCGGTCAATCGAGCCGTGGAATCGACCCTGCGGGCATCGGGATATTCTGAAACCAAAACGACAGATGAGTTTATGGTGATGGAATCACCGGCAAGCTATGGTCTTGTTGGGGTGGATTCTCAACCTGCAGGGGACAGGAAAGGCGGCGTGGTCTGGCATACGCAGGGAAGCGGTAAATCGTTATCAATGGTGTTTTTTACCGGTAAAATCGTTCTCGCCCTGGACAATCCGACCATACTGGTAATCACCGACAGAAACGATCTGGACGACCAGCTTTTTGATACCTTTGCCGCGTCAAAGCAACTTCTCAGGCAGGATCCTGTCCAGGCAGAAAGCAGAGAACATTTGAAAGAGCTTTTAAACGTCGCATCGGGAGGAGTTGTATTTACAACCATCCAGAAGTTTCAGCCCGAAGAAGGGAATGTTTATCCGAAACTATCAGAGAGGCGAAACATCATTGTAATTGCAGATGAAGCCCACCGGACGCAGTACGGATTCAAGGCAAAAACCATCGATGACCGAGACGAACAGGGAAATGTGATTGGTAAAAAGATAGTTTACGGCTTTGCGAAATATACGCGCGACGCCCTGCCCAATGCGACTTATCTTGGCTTCACCGGTACACCCATCGAAAAAACAGACGTGAACACGCCCGCAGTGTTCGGCAATTACGTTGATGTTTACGATATATCCCAGGCGGTCGAGGACGGCGCAACGGTAAAAATCTATTATGAAAGCAGACTGGCAAAAATCACTCTCAGTGAGGAAGGTAAAAAACGGGTAGCTGAATTGGACGAGGAATTAGAAAAAGAAGACCTTGCCGAGACACAAAAAGCCAAGGCGAAATGGACACAGCTTGAAGCTTTGATTGGCAGCGAAGACAGGATAAGACAGGTTGCGCAGGACATCGTAACCCATTTTGAGCAGCGCCAGGAAGTGTTTGAGGGCAAGGGAATGATCGTTGCAATGTCAAGACGGATAGCAGCCGATCTGTATGACGAGATTATCAAAATCAAACCAGGGTGGCACAATAACGATCTTAAAAAGGGTGTCATCAAGGTGGTAATGACCTCGGCATCTTCAGACGGGCCAAATATCTCAAAACACCATACCACCAAAGAACAAAGACGGGCTCTGGCAGAAAGAATGAAGGACATAGAAGACGAATTAAAATTAGTGATTGTGCGGGATATGTGGCTAACTGGTTTTGATGTTCCTTCGCTACATACGATGTATATCGATAAACCAATGAAAGGCCATACTCTTATGCAAGCAATTGCCCGGGTGAACAGAGTCTATAAAGACAAGCCCGGTGGCTTAGTGGTTGATTATCTCGGAATCGCCTCCGATCTTAAAGAAGCTCTATCATTCTATTCTGACAGCGGAGGAAAAGGCGATCCTGCTGTTCTTCAGGAACAGGCGGTTCAGTTGATGCTTGAGAAACTTGAAATTGTTTCCCAGATGTTTCATGGATTTCCTTATGAACATTATTTTGCTGCGGATACCTCAACAAAACTATCAACAATACTCGCAGCGGAGGATCATATCATTGGCATTGAAAACGGGAAGAAACGGTATATTGATGAAGTGACCGCATTATCAAGAGCGTTCTCTATAGCCATTCCGCATGAGCAGGCAATGGATGTAAAGGACGAAGTCTCGTTCTATCAGGCGATAAAAGCCAGACTGGTAAAGTTTGACAGCACTGGAACAGGCAAAACCGACGAAGAAATTGAAACCGCGATCAGGCAAGTTATCGATCAAGCCCTTGTTACGGAACAGGTAATAGACGTTTTCGATGCCGCGGGCATTAAGAAACCGGATATTTCCATTCTATCAGAAGATTTCCTTTTAGAAGTCCGGAACATGGAACATAAAAACATTGCTCTGGAAGTTCTTAAAAAGTTGCTCAACGATGAAATAAAAGCCAGGGTGAAAAAGAACCTGGTTCAAAGCAGATTGTTAATGGAAATGCTGGAAGATTCCATCAAGAAGTATCACAACAAGGTTATTACAGCGGCAGAAGTTATTGAAGAACTGATCGAGCTTGGTAAAGAGATAAAGAGGATGGACAAAGAGCCACAGGAGATGGGGTTGTCAGAATTTGAATACGCTTTTTATACGGCAATTGCAGATAATGACAGTGCAAGAGAATTGATGCAAAAAGAAAAACTACGAGAATTGGCAGTTGTTTTATTTGAGAAGGTGAAACAAAACGCATCAATAGACTGGACGATAAAAGAAAGCGTCAGAGCGAAATTAAAAGTAATTGTAAAACGGACTTTGAGGCAATATGGTTATCCGCCAGATATGCAGGCGCTCGCAACAGAGACTGTGCTTAAACAGGCGGAATTGATTGCAGATGAATTAACACGGATGGGATGAGGATTATAAGACAGGCACTTTTTACGAAGAACCCCCCACGAAACGTAAGAAAAAACTACGGCGGTAGGATGATTTTCGGAGACGAAAAACTCACTCCGCTTCGCTCGGGTCGTTTAACAGGCGGGTATGCGGCTCCGGGCTCGGCTCGCCCTACGCCCAAATTGCTCCCTTCGGTCGCAACTTCGCATACCCGCCAAACGTCAGACTGTGTGAAAATCCCAAATTTTGAGAATTTTTTACCTTATTTTTCGATTTAAAGGCAGTCATAGCGGTTTCAGGTGGGGTTGACTCTACCGCTTGTGCAGTGCTCACGCATCGTGCATTAGGAGACCGATTGGTAGCAGTTTTCATTGACGATGGATTGATGCGCGAAGGCGAAGCAGAGCAAGCTTGCAGCTGAAGTTACCGGGATACCGATGCTGCACGAGCTGGAGGAGGAATTGTTTGAGGTGATATTAACGTCGTGAAAGTTTTTTAAAGTTGGCAAAATAGGGGTGTAAAAACACCCCCTAAATTATTTTTGTGCTTTTTATTTCTAAACTCAACGATTTATAGTCATTCTGAAAATTATTAACCACCAGATTACACAGATTTACACAAGATTATTTATAAAACTTTTTTGTTTTTTCTTTTAGCACAGGTT
>QBUL01000163.1 GCA_013180605.1 Candidatus Methanophagaceae archaeon GoMg1
CAGATTATCAAATGCCTTACATTTAAAATCCTGATTATCTGCGTTTACCTGCGTCAGATTATCAAAATTTATTTTTTCTTGTCCAATCAGAAACGAGATGTGCAAGATTCAAAGGGGCAAAACCGCTGGAATTCATAGACATGAATGTTTTTGGTGGGAATATAATTGATCAGAGGGAGGATGCGGTTGAATTTGTAAAGGAGCATATTAAACTGCTGGAAGGAGAAGGTATATTGAAACGTATTGGTAAGGGAAAAAGGGATTCGAAGTATGTATTAAAATGAACATCATGATGCAAAAATGATGCAAAAACATTTAATAAATCGCAATGACTAAAATGAAGTATTTTTTTAAAAAAAAAGAGAAGGTTGGAGTGGATTGAAATCAACTTTTTTACCTTCGGTAAAAACCTTGACTAAAAACCGTTTTTGATTATTTTAGATTAAACCTTTTTTAAAGGTTTGATGTGTAATCAGGAGGTTATAATAATAAAAGGAGGATTAATACGAGAATTTATTCTATGGGCGACCAATGCGATCGGAACGAAGCAGATGGACTTCTTAAATTCAAAGGCAGTTAAGGATTTGAGACACGATCCAAAAGTCACGCTGGAAGAGGGAATTAGAAGGGCGGTAGAGTGGCTGAAAAGTATTTATCATAGTGGGGTGTAAATAAGTATGATGGGCATAGAAGCAGAAGTCAGGGAGATAAAGCTGCATGTAATCGAGATTTCGGAAAAGATAGACGAGCTAATGTACGAAAAGGAGATCACAGCAATGATGAAACTCGCAGAGAAGTCATTATCGGGATTTATTGAGGATGAGCCGGATATTTACAAAATAGAGGATTTAAAGGTCAGATATAAATAAAATAAAGGGAAAAATAGTCCTTGTGCCTTTTCCGTTCACGGATTTAACAGCGACAAAGCTCAGACCAGCTTTGGTGATTTATGAAGGTGAGAAAGATATTGTCGTGGCATTTATATCTTCAAAAATCCCCTCTGAACTTTCTGAGGTTGATATTTTAATAACAAAGAACCATGCTGGCTTTAGAGAGGCCGGATTGAAAGTAGATTCAGTCATAAAGCGTGATAAGATTGCAACAGTGCTGAAAGATTTAATTGTGAGTGAGCTTGGAGAGTTCGATGAAGAGCTAAGACAAGTAGTGAATCAAAAACTAAAAAAGATAATGGAGATATAAAATAAATCATAATCTCGTGAAAATCAGTGTAATCTTGTGGTTATAAAGACACTTTTTTTAAAAAAAGAATCCGGTGCCGCATGGCGTTGGTGTGCTGTGAGGCAGATACAAAGGCAAGATAAATATTATATTATGGACATAAAGAAACTCATTGAGAGGGCACAATCGAAAAAACCAGTTATTTATCAACGCGGAGATCGCAGAGGGCGCAGAGTTTAAGTGTGTTCCAAACTCCGCTTGTTTTTTCTAATGTCTCTGCGTTCTCTGCGCCCTCTGCGGTAAAATTAGGGGGTATAGTGATTTCACTAGAAAAATCGATTGTGCCGGTTACAGGAAAAGTTGGGATTCCGAATGGTTTTCTTCAGCAGTGCGGAAGTTTATGGCGATTATGAGGGCGTAATGACAGAAGATGTAATGGAGAAGAATCCGATAAGAGATACCTATCAGATGAACGATTACGTAATAACCAAACTATGTGGGCAGGTGAGTTAATGTGCATGAATTCAGCTAAGATGTTCGGAACAGAGACTGTCAGGGTAAGACCGGTTAACTGTTACGGGCCTGGCGAACATTATACGCCTTATCGAGGGTTCATCCCAAAATTCATCTATCATGCGCTTTTCAATAAGCCGTATGTTGTCTACAAAGGGCATAAGCGGATAATCGATTATGTGGAAGATACATGCAGAACATTTGCCAATATTGTGGGCAATTTTATTCCTGGAGAGGTATATAACGTTGCGGGAAAGCCGGAATGGGAGAGTGCCATCGCGGTTTATTCGGACCTGGTGTTAAATGCTGTTGGCATAGACGACTCAATAGTCACTTATGAAGATGCAGAGCCTTTCACTACGAATATAAAGACGATAGATTGTTCAAAGGCAGTCAAAGATTTAAAACACGATCCAAAAGTCACGCCAGAAGATGGGATTAGAAGGACCGTAGAATGGATGAAAAGTATATATACAAGTATAAATACATAAAAAGGTGCTAGTGGTGGATGACGGGTCCACGGACGATACGGCAGAAATCGCTAAGGCGGCGGGTGCTAGGCTCGTTGAGCTGAGCTACTTAATGTATAAAGGCAAATTGGATACTAGAGGGGATTAAAATGCACAGAAAAATAGAGCAGGGGCTAGAAAAAATTAAGAATATAGCGGGTTTTGAAAAAGTGAAATTTATTGTTTTGTATGGTTCCGTAGCAGAGGGACGGATGAATAAAGATTCCGATATAGACCTCTGCATATACTATGATGATAGTCTGGAGGAAGCATCAAGATTTAGGTTTAACGTTCTGAAAGAACTCTTTAGTGATCTATATGACGTTCAGATTTATCAGCAACTCCCACTTTATGTACGGGTGGATGCATTGAAGGGAAAGATGATCTATAACAGCGATACAAGGTTTTTATATAGGGTGGCTATTGAGACGATAAAGGCTTTTGACGATTTTAAACAAAGGTTTTATGATTATATCGGAGAGAAGACGTTTACATGAGGAAAGCGATTATTAGAACAAAGATAAATTGAAATCTATGCGAGGATTCAGGAATATAGTAGTTCACAGGTATGGAGCGGTAGATGACAAGATAGCTTTTGAAATACTGCGAGAGAATCTACCGGATTTTTATCTGTTTATAGATTGGGCAGAAGATTTTTTGGCGTAATGTGGTGCTAGAAATCTTCACCAACAACCTTTCTTTCAGAAAGAAAGCTTGACCAAAGAAACATTTTTTTTAGCACATGTTTTTGCTTGCAAAAAAGTTTGTTTACAACGTTGCGGGAATGCCGGAATGGGAGAGCTCCATCGAGGTTTATTCGGACCTGGTGTTAAAAACTGTTGGCATAGACGGCTCAATAGTAACTTATGAAGATGCCGAGCCTTTCACTACGAATATAAAGACGATAGATTGTTCAAAGGCAGTCAAGGATCTGAAACATGATCCGAAGGTCACGCCAGAAGAGGGGATCATGAGAACAGTTGAATGGATGAAAAGTATATATACAGATATAAATATTTAAATGATATAAGAAGGAGCATGGATTTAAAAATTACAAAGGAATTGCAAAATCAAGGAGGGGAGTTATAGATAGATGTTAGAACTTGATGAACGCTACATTGTTGATAGAGAAGGCAAAAAGTCAGCAGTCATACTTGATATTGAAGAGTTCGAGGGACTTATGGAAATGCTTAAGGAATACGGGGGAATAGAAACGTATGATACCGAGGACGTAACCCGGGATATAATAGAGGCTTTTAAAGATTTAAAGAAAGGAAAGATACATCCGGCGAGAGAGATACTAAATGAGCTATGAGGTTATGGCTGTGGAATATTTCAAGCGAAGACTTAAGAAATTGCGTAAGAAATATAGAAGAATAGAGGAGGATTACAATGCACTCATAGAAATATTGGAAAATAATCCTATGACGGGTGATGCAATCCCGGGATTTGGTAATAAGATCTACAAAATCAGAATGAGAAGCTCTAACATGAAAAGAGGTAAGAGTGGTGGCTTCAGGGTTATTTACTACCTATCTAATCATATTGTATATTTACTAACAATTTATGCCAAAGCAAAGAGGGAAGAAATCTCAATTAAAGATATTAAAGAAGCCCTGAGCGAATTGGATATGGGACTTTGAGGATATAGACGAGTATAAAGTTAGACAGTTTTTGATTATTTTGGATTGAACCTTTTTTAAAGGTTTGATGTTTGGATTAAACATTTTCTTTCAAACTTTAAGAAAGTTTGATTACTTTTTCTTTTAGCACAAACCTTTCTTTCAGAAAGAAAGCTTTACCAAAGAAACTGGGGTTTGATTAAACCTTTTTTAAAGTTTAGTTTGATGTTTGAATTAATCATTTTCTTTCAAACTTTATAAAAGTTTGATTACTTTTTCTTTTAGCACAGGTTTTCTTTTTGAAAAAAAGAAAAAGTGTTGTGTAAGGGGTGGTTATAAAAGTAACAGAAACGCGGGATTGGACGTATGTGATGACATATTAGACGGTTTGTTGTCAAGGGGGATAAAAGAAGAAGCAATTGGAGAAGCTATCAACCTCGGCTCTGGCAATGAGCACCGTGTAATAGATTTGGCGAATATGGTGAATGAGCTTACGGGTAATGAAACAGGGATCAAATACGCAGAGCGAAGGGATTGGGACGTTAAGTCAAACTTTTAGAAAAAGTTTAATCAAAAATTCAAACAAAATGGAGAACTGGGAGAATATAGAGCGGAGTGCGGAGTTTTAGTGGAAAAGCATGGATGTCATAAGAGTTGTTATATCGAAAAATATCTGCTTAAGATGCCGTCAAATAGAATCTGGATTGATTACGATGAAGATGCTGATGTGTTATACATCAGTTTCCAGAAACCGCAACACGCAGATGACAGCGAGATGAAGGATAATATTATTTATCACTATCGGGGCAAGGATTTAGTTGGGGTTACCGTAGTTGGTGCAAAGAAATATGGCAATAGTAGCAATTTTAGCAGCTTATAACTTAGAAAATTCTATTGGTGAAATAGTAGAACGAGAAAAGCAGTAAAAGCGTATGTAGAAGGCGAAATATCATAGGGAAAAGCTGTGGAGGTTGCAGGAATGACAAAGAAAAAGAATTTATATGATGACAGATTAGAATAAGAAAGAGGAGA
The DNA here is from genome assembly GCA_013180605.1 of Candidatus Methanophagaceae archaeon GoMg1. Classification (GTDB taxonomy): domain Archaea; phylum Halobacteriota; class Syntropharchaeia; order Alkanophagales; family Methanospirareceae; genus QEXZ01. The sequence continues at coordinate 4,856 of QBUL01000163.1, forward strand.
AAAAGATGGTTGAGGAGGAACAATTTTATCCGCCGGAAGAGATGTTTAGAGAGGAGTTTGTAAAGAGTGTGGAAGAGGCTGAGAAAAGAGTAAAAGAAGGAAAAGCCAGGACTTTTAAAAATGCAAGTGAGCTAAATGCATTTTTAGAGAGTTTGAAGACTGAAGAATAAAAGAAGAGTTCATATTGGACATTTTGTACTTATTTATGGGATAGACGAGAAAGAGCGCGGAGTAATCTTTTTAGACTTTACACAACATTTTTTCTTTTTAGGAAAAAGAAAATTTAGCCTGTGCTAAAAGAAAAACAAGTTTATTTGGATCAATATGGAGTTGAATAGCCAATAGAGTACTAAAACCTGATTCTTAGTATTGTTTTCTCCGTGAAATCGGTGTAATCTGACTGATGTCCTGAAGCGAGGGAAATATTCTTTTCGCAACAATCTTCAAATAGTTTCGCTCATTTTAGCATAGGTATTTATATTGTGAATATTTAGTAATTTATAAGGTGAGGAAGACATGGGGATCAAGCCAATAGAGCTGAAGTTATGAGCAAGTGTAGGAAAACGAACATTAGAAAACGTTACCAACAACTTTTCTTTCAAAAAGAAAACTTGACTAAAGAAACAATGTTTTTGCGAAGCAAAAAGACTTCCTTTCTTAGCACAGGTTCTTTCTTTAGAAAGAAAGTGTAATTTGAAAGTGGTGGAAATACCAATAACCGAGAGGTATGACATTGGTGGAACATTGGCCAAAAATCCATGGAGGCATGGATTTGGCGTGCTGGGGTGGTTAATCAGTGTTATTTCCGAGAAGATACCTTTGCTGTTCCTCGAGAAGGATTTATATTCGATGAAGAAGTTTATGCTTAATAAGAGTATTTCGAAACAATAAAAATAAAATAAATGTAAGAGGTGAAAAAATGGCGACAAAAATAAGAATCCCCAGCAGGGTTGTTGAGGTCTTAGAGAAACCCGTAGAGAGGACTGCGGTAGAACTAATAGCGATAGGGCTTTACAGAGACGGAAAGATAACATTGCGGCAGGCTGCGGATTTGGTTAGTGTGGATGCAAAGGAAATGCTGGAAGTGCTTGAAAAGCACGATACATACATAAACTATGGAATAGAGGAGTTGGAAGAGGACATCGCATATGCAAAGAGTGGTGAGTGATTCCGACGTCATCATTCATTTGGCATAATCGAAGAAGCAGTTCGCCATGGGGTTTTGAAGGTTTATGAAACCGATGATAGCAAAGCCAGAAGTATTGCAGGGAGATATGGTATTCATGTTGGAGAGGCTCACGTTAAGGCATTAGCAGAGGAGTTGCACGCCGAGATATTCCTTTCAAATGAAAGGAAAGTGCGAATTGCAGCCAAGGAAGAGGGATTTCATGTTGCTGGCACAGTAGGTGTAATACTAAGAGGAGCGAATCAAGGATGTTTGACCAAAGGAGATGCGATAAAATCGATGAACAAACTAAAAGCGAGCGGATTCAGAATACACCCAAATATTATAAGTAGTGCGATAGATTCGCTTGAAGGGTAAGGCATAAAAATTTTGTTTATTGTTCTGGATAAAACATTTTTTAAAAGTTTAGTTTGATGTTTTGATAAAACCCTTTCTTTCAAACTTTAAGAAATTAAGTTTGATTACTTTTTCTTTTACACAAACCTTTCTTTAGGAAAGTTTTAAGAACTTGACTAACAACTTTTTTACCGAAGGTAAAAACCTTGACTAAAAACCGTTTTTGATTATTTTGGATTGAACCTTTTTTATTTTGAAGGTTTGTTTGATGGTGTGCTCAACTCTTCTTTGGGATATTATTGCTTCGGGAGTATAATCCGAATGGATATTTCTCGCTTGCGTATGCGATGCTAGTATCGATTTTTATGATTCTTGGTGCGATTGATTGGGCTTCAAATTTTATTTTATTTTATGGGTTTGACGTTGAATGTGATGGCGCGGTTGAATGGGAGAGAAGGATATTAAAACAAACATATGCATTGTTCTTGGCATAAGACCGGGAATGATAAATAAGCGTCCTGTAATATAGGAATGTAAATGATAAAAGAGCATATTAAATTACATGCTGAGAAAAGGAGAAAAAAGGTATAGATACTACATACTGCGGTAATTTCGGATAGATTTCGGATAGATTTCGGATAGCTAATGAACTAATGGATATTATCAATCGAAAGCAAAGAAAAAATAGTTTGGTGTAATGAAATGATAGCGATAGCGGAGAAGCACGGATTAAAGACTTCAGCGTGTTCACGGGATTGATATTGAATGAGATTGGAAGAGGGAAGGAAAAGGAATGAAAAATGCTAAAAGGATGCTTGAGTATGGAAAATAACAAATGAGAAATAGATTAACAAACATCTTAACAATAGACGTTGAAGATTGGTACATGGACACGGACATTTCAATGTGGGATTCTTATGAAGCCATAGAATATGTAATAAAAAATAAGAAGATTTAAAGTGGTGGGCAAAGGACCAGGGACTTATTATACTCTGGCGAGATAAAAAAGTTTTAGTGTTAATCTGTGTCCATAAAATACTTTTTGAATTACGAATGTTTGGTTTGTTTTGGGAGGTCCAGCACAGGTATTAGCCTTTACTTTGAGGGTTGCTCAATCGAAAAATATCTGCTTAAGATGCCATCAAATCGGATCTGGATTGATTATGACGAGGATGCTGATGTTTTGTACGTCAGTTTTCAGAAACCGCAGCATGCAGATGACAGCGAGATGAATGATTTTGAAAAGTAGATTAAGAGGCTGATAGATTTCGATTGAAGGAGGCGATTATTTAAATAGTATTATGGATGTAAAATAAATGGTGATAAGAATGAGAGCATCGCTGGCAGAAGAAGAAATTTCAATAGTTAAAGAATCACACCGGAGGGAACTTACATTATCGGAGGCAAAGGTGAATTTAAAAGAATCAAAAGAGAAGAGAATTACGGAGGTTCTAAAGGAAATCGAGATGCTGGTGTTAAAAATTTAGAAAGGTGCAAAATATCAAGAAAGTTTTATATAGGCACAAAAAAAATAGATACAAGACAAGAGATAAAACAGTAATTTCGTGCCGAATCTGAATTGACCCTTTTGGGGGGTGATAAGAGGATCGGCATTGGGGCAGCGGGAGCTAGCTAGCTGTAATGAGTTTTCGGTTTAAAGGATACGATTATAGCAAATGCAGTGAAGATAGGGGCACTGTCGAATTTTCTAGTGAAATTGCTAAACCCTTAAATTTCACCGCAGAGCACACAGAGAACGCAAAGGCACCAGAAAACCTGAGCAATGATTGGAACAGTTTTAAAACTCTGCGTACTCTGCGCCCTCCGCGGTGATAAATCACTGTATTTTTAGATAGTGCCAAGATAGGCATCGAAAAAATCCGACAGGAGACAATTTTAGAGCGCTATTTAATTATTTACCCAAAAAGTTTTGATAAATATCATAGACACAGATTTCACGGATTTACACAGATGCTACTGTCTTGATTATTAAGTTTTTACGGTTCATAGAATCAAAATTAAAAAAGCAATTATTGCACTACTTTACTTTACTTTAAATCTGTGTTAATCTGCGTTAATCTGTGTCCATAAGAGTGAAAGAATTTGGTGTTGGATTCTGACGCGTGTAAATTAGCAGGTGAGAGCGAACAAATGAATAGTGTATCCAAAGGAGTAGCAGAAATGAAGATACTTGTTGCAATTCCATGTTACAATGAGAGTTTGGCAATCGGAACTGTGGCACTGAAAGCCAAGCGGTATGTGGATGAGGTTCTGGTCGTGGATGACGGGTCTACCGATGATACCGTGGAAGTGGCAGAAGCGGCGGGTGCTACGGTCGTTGCACATGATGGGAACAAGGGCTATGGTGCTGCGATACGATCTTGTTTCAATTATGCGAAGCAGCACAATTTCGGCATAATGATTATTCTGGATGGTGATGGGCAGCATGACCCATCTTACATCCCTGATTTTGTTCATGTGCTGACAACAAATGGGGCTGACGTTGTAATAGGTTCTCGGTTTCTGGAGAAGAACAATACGATACCCAGATACAGGATTGCGGGCATGAAAGTATTGAATTTGAGTACACGAGTTGCAGGCAATATAAAAACTACGGACTCGCAAAGCGGCTACCGCGCTTATAGCAGAAGAGCAATAGAGAAGATAACGGTGACAAATCCTGATATGGGTGCGGGCTCAGAGATTTTAACGCAGGTGAAGGATCACGATTTGGACGTGGCGGAAATACCGATAACCGCGAGATATGATATTGACAACACATCCACAAAGCATCCAGTGGCGCATGGCATTGGTGTGCTCAACTCACTGATTGGGGTCATTGCGGAGAAGCGACCACTGTGGTATATCGGATTGCCGGGGTTCGTTACGTTTGTTATTGGTGTGTTCTTCGGGATATTATTGCTACAGCAATATAATCAGACTAGATACTTCTCGCTTGCATATGCGATGCTGGTGTCGATTTTTATGATTCTTGGTGCGATCGGGCTGTTTATGGGTCTGACGCTACATGTGATAGCGAAGTTGAGAATGAGAGAGGGGAAATGAAAAACCTTTTCTTAGAAAGAAAAGCTTTACCAAAAGAACTAGGTTTTCTGCGAAGCTTTTTTGATAAAACTTTTTTTAAAAGTTTTGAAACAATGTTTTGGATTAAACCTTTTTTAAAGGTTTGATGTGTAAGGGTGTGGTTACCTAAACAATTACGAAATAATCATGATATTAATCAACCCTCCACTGGATACAAAATATCCGCAACCGCCACTTGGACTTGCAAGCTTAGCTGCCGTCCTGGAAAGAAATGGTTACAATGTTGAGATTCTGGATGCAAATGCATTGCAACTATCGGAAAAGGATGTAGTGAAAAAAGCGTGGAGCGAAGATATTATTGGCATCACTGCCATGACACCCACTATTAATTCTGCCATACGGATCGCAAGAGGGATAAAACAAAATAATCCGGAATCTACTATTATCTTCGGTGGACCGCATGCAACCATTCTCGCGGAGGATATACTAAATAACGTTCCCGAGATAGATATAATTGTAAGAGGTGAGGGGGAAGAGACGATAGTAGAGTTATGCAATGCGTTGGAGAATAACAATAGCATAGAAAACATATGTGGCATTTCTTATCGAGATGATAACGCAATTAAAAATACACCTTCACGACCACATATAATGGATTTAGACTCGTTACCGTTTCTTGCATATCATCTTCTTCCGTTGGGCAAGTATAAGCTACATCCACCTCACGGTAGAGAATATCCATTCATGGCTATGCTTACAAGCAGAGGATGTCCCTTTAAATGCATCTTCTGTTCGAAGTCTGTATTTGGGAGCACGTACAGAGGACAAAGCCCAGAAAGAATAGTGGACGAAATTGTATATCTCAAAGAGCGTTTTGGAATAAAAGAGATTGCATTTTATGATGATGTGCTAACACTCAAGCAAAAAAGGGTTATGCGACTTGTCAAAGAATTTGAGGAACGGAATTTGGATATTCCATGGACCTGTGAAGCCAGAGTGAACCTCGTTACTGAGGAGCTGTTGCGAGCGATGAAAAAAGCTGGCTGCTATATGATTGCCTATGGCATTGAGTCCGGGAATCAAATGATTTTGAATAACTTGAGGAAGAATATAACAATAGAACAGATAAAGTCTGCAATAGTGGCAACATACAAAGCCGGCATTCAGAGTGTTGGTTATTTCATGTTCGGTTCGCCAGGGGAGACACCGGAAACAATACGTCAGACAATAGATTTTGCACGTAGTTTGGAGCTAGATTTTGCTCAGTTTTCTGTGACTATTCCTTTCCCGGGAACTGATCTTTATGATTTATATCTTGATTCCGGAAATAAAAACACAAAGTGGGATGACTTTATTTATGCGAGTCTAAAATCATCAAGCGCACCTGTGTTTGAGACAGAGTCGCTATCAAAGGAAGATTTACGCGAATGGAATTCAAAGGCATATAAGGAATTTTATTTCAGATTATCTTATATCTGGAGGAGGTTTATCGGGATGCGGTCAATTGGTGATTTGAAGACAAATATTAAGGGTTTTTTGATGTTTTTGGATATGGTGGCGCATTGAATATAATGAACAAAACATATCATATATCATAGTGATATATTATATGAGTATCTAATATAGAAGGGGAATGTAAAAATGAAGATTGGTCAAATACTTTTTTCATATCTTCCTAATATAGGAGGCGGTGAAAATTATGTTTATAGATTAAGTTATTTTCTAGAAAAGAAGAAAAATGACATTACAATATATACAACAGATTTTAGCCTAAAGAATGGAGGGAAAGAAGAAAAAAATGCATTTTATTGCAAAACTACATTTACATTGCTCCGGAACCCATTTTCTTATGAGCTTCTTAAAAAATTAAGAGAGAGTGAGGATGATATTTATCATATTCACAGTCCTTGGTTTCTCACAAGTTTATCTGCTACAAGAGTGCTGAAAAATAGACCAAAGGTAATGACCGTTCATAGTGCAGAAATAACAAATAAAAATTTTAAAATTAGAATTTTAAATAAGCTATATCACCCTCTCGCACAATATTCTTTGAGAAATATGGATAAATTGATTGTATTATCAAAACGAGAAAAAGAAATATTACTGAGATCTTTTTCTATCTCTAGGAAAAAAGTTATCGTCATTCCTAACGGAATTTATTTAGATGACTTCAAGCCAAGTAAAATAAATAATGAAAAGTTCATTGAAAAATATAAGTTACAAGAGGATAGTTTTAAAATTCTGTTTGTAAGTCGGTTGGTAAGAGAGAAGAATCCACATAAATTAGTAAACTCAATGAAATATTTGAAGGATAACAATGTTGAAGTAATACTAATCGGTGGTCGTAATGGAAGATACGTTGATGAATTAAAAAGAAATAATGATGCGAGAGTGCATGTATTGGGGAAAGTAGATTTTGATGAACTTGTTGCTGCTTATCATACATCCGATCTTTTTGTGTTTTTGGGAACGTGGGAAGGGCTACCAACAGTGATCTTAGAGGCTATGGCTTGCGGTTTGCCCATACTAACAACCCCCGTAGGAGGCATTTTAGATATAATAACTGAAAACAAAAATGGATTTTTCATACAGCACCCAATCGATGAAATGAATCTCGCTAACAAAATAAATTATATTATGAATAATGCCGATATCAATGAAATAAGTAAGGCAAATATGGAAAAAGTTAAAACGCAATATAATTGGGATGTCATAGCTAATAAAATTTTAGATGTGTATAATCAAGTTTTAGAGGAATATAAATAAAATGAAAGGAAAAAATGTGTTAGTAACTGGAGGTGCAGGATTCATTGCATCTCACTTAATTGATAGATTAGTGGAGAAAAGAGCGAAGGTTACTGTAATCGACAATCTGAAGGATGGAAAAATAGAGAATTTAGAAAAATCGAAGAACAAGATGTGCTTTAAAAAAGTGGATGTTAGAGATTATGAAGGGTTGCAAAACATCTTTAAGGAGAAACAAATTGAAATCGTTTTTCACTTTGCGGCAAATGCAAATGTCCCTTATTCTGTTGAAGATCCAAAATATGATTTTGAAACGAATGCACTTGGAACTTTTAATGTTTTAAAGAGTTGTATGGAAAGTGATATTGAGAAGATAATTTACGCATCGAGTGCTGCCGTTTATGGAGAACCGGAATATACGCCCATTGACGAAAATCACCCTCTTAATCCTATTTCACCTTATGGGGCATCCAAGTTAGCAGGTGAGAAAATAGGATTTGCATATTACCACACATACGGAATTCCATTTGTTTCAATGAGAATATTCAATACGTACGGTCCAAGACAGCCAAGGTATGTTATGTCCGACTTTTTGAAGAAGTTAAAGAATAATCCAAATAAGTTGGAAGTGCTTGGAACTGGTGAGCAAATTAGAGATTATTGTTATGTAACAGATACAGTAAATGCATTTATGTTGGCTACAGAAAAGAAAAATGCAATTGGCGAAGCTTTTAATATTGCAGGTGGAAAATCAATAAGCATAAAAGAACTTGCAGAAGAAATGGTAAGGATTTTGGGATTAGAAGGAAATACAGAGATTTATTACACTGGCAAAAGTTGGAAAGGGGATATTATTAAACTAATTGCTGATGTTTCTAAAATTACGGAAATGTTGGAATTTAAGCCAAAAATTGGGTTAAGAGAAGGGATTTCAAAGTTAAAAGATTGGTTTGAGAAAGAAGTGAAATGAGGAAATGAGATGAAAAAAATTAACGCCAACAGAGGGATAATGAGAAATATAATCTTAATAGCTTTGGATAGTTTTAGAAGTAGGCTTTATAGGGGCGAGGTTGGAGAGAAACGTAAGAAGATATTTAATTGGGATGAATGTGTTGAGCGATACTGGGAGGTAGTGTGAATGAAAATAAGCTACTTTAGCACATACTTTCCATATAAAAACAAATCCTTTAATGAAAAATATACTATTGGTGGTGGAGGAGTGGTTATAGAAGCTTTAGCAGGTGTTTTGACACAAAAAGGGCATGAAATATCAATATTTACTACATCGGTTAATTCTAAGACAATCATCGAAGGATGTGGAAATATAATGATATATAGATACGGGACTAATTTTAGAGTTGCAAGTGGAAGGTTTTCATTCGGCCTTCTTAAGAACTCAGTGAAATATCCCGCTGACCTTGTTCATGCTCATGTAACTGTTCCTATGGGAGACATTGCAGGATTGCGATATGCAAAAAAGAAGAAGGCCCCGCTTGTAGTTACATATCATGGAGACCTACAAGAAAATATGGGCGGCTTTGCACGAAGAATGAGCGTGTATTTTTATAACAAATATTTTCTTGATAAAATCCTATCTTATGCAGACGTTATCATCTCTCCTTCCGACTATTACATCGATGAATCAAGGTTTTTAGGGAAATATAGGGATAAAATCGTTGTGATCCCAAATGGGGTATATGTAAAAGATTTTGATATTGATTATTCAAAAGAGGAATGCCTGAGGAAGTTGGGTTTGCCGATGGATGACGAGATAATATTATTTGTTGGAACACTTGGTCCACATAAAGGACCTGATATTTTATTAAAAGCGATGTCAAAGATATTAAAAAATACTCCTGATGCTAAACTGATATTCGTTGGAGGTGGTGCGATGAGAAAAGAACTTGAGCTGTTATCAAAAAACTTGGGCATTGAAAAACACGTAAAATTTGCGGGATTTGTGGAAGAGGATGTGAAACCTTTATATTACAGGTCGGCGGATGTTTTTTGTTTACCTTCGGTGATGAAATTTGAAGTTTTCCCGATTGTGCTTTTAGAGGCTTCCGCCTCAGGTCTTCCAATGGTTGTAAGCGATTTAGAGACGTTTAAGTGCATAATTGGAGAGGGATGGAATGGGATTGTTACTAAAAAGGGAGATGAGAAAAGTCTCGCAGATGCGATAATTTATTTATTGGAGAACGAAGACATGAGAAAGAAAATGGGGAAGAAAGCAAGGGAGAAAGTTGAGAATTATTCTTGGGAGAGGATTGCTGAGGAGACTGAGAAGGTTTATGAGGAATTAGTATGAAAAATGGCAACGTAAAAGATGCCAAGAAGGCGGAAATAGAATTTGAGAAGAAGCAGATGAATGAGCAGTACGAAATTCGCTCAAATTTCGATCCGACAACCGATGAGAGTAAATGGTTCAAATATCGAAAGGATATGTTAAGCTATCTCGCGCTTGAAAAGAATGATAAAATCTTGGATTACGGCTCTGCAACATGTGAGATAAGCGAGTGGCTGGCATCAGAAGGATATAATGTAACTGCGTGTGATATCTCTTACGACTTACTTGCGTTTTCGAAGAAAAGAGATAAATCAAGAAGATTGAAATATGAATGTGCGGACTGCGAAGAGCTTGCATTTAAGGATGAAGCCTTTGATAAGATAATTTGTTTTGAGATATTGCATCATCTACCAAATCCAGAAAAAGGCATCAAAGAGATGTATCGCATTCTTAGGCGAGGGGGGAGAATATTGGTGAGTGAACCGAACTCGCTTAGCCCTGTAAGACGTTTGTCGGAGATCTTATTGAAAGAAGTGTCTTTGGAGAAGAGTTTTTGCCCCTGGAACTTGCGCAAAATGTTTGAGAAAAGGTTTAAAGCGATAAAATTTGGATATGAATATGAACCAGAACCTTGCATATATCGTAGAGGTGGATATTATCATGATCTGTATTGTAAATTTGTTACCAAGACAAAGATATTTTTGCCTTTTCTTGGTGCTATTACTTTGGTTGCCGAAAAAAAAGATATCAAAGAAGATGAATATGAGAAAAAAAGTTGATTACTCATGGAGGTCGCTGAGAAGAGTGAAATTTATAGGGAGGTGATTGCATCAAGGGTAACAGGTTTAAAATGAACATGAATAAAAAGCCAAAATCAACTCTTGCCTCATTTGAACCAGGAGGTAAGAGCAAATGAATCTATATATGAAAATAGAGGGATTAATATGAGACGAAAAACTACGATAGTACAGATGGGCGGAGCATGGCCTATAAATATTGGAAATGCTTTCATAGAGCTTGGCTCTATATATACAATAAAAAAAGCTTTAGGAGATTGTAACGTCGTTCTATGTAGTTCTTTGCCTAAGTGCTTTTTATCCAGAGGGGCTTTGTCTACCCCTGTACGAATATTAGATTTTTCAATAACTGATAAAACAAGCAATCTATTTGATATTAGAGAAGCTATAAAGGCTGATTATGTTGTATTTTCCGATGCAACGTTAACTGAGAACTGGATGAAGTTATGTTTTCCCGATAAATTATTGAAAAAGAATAAGGATACAAAAATTATTATTAATGGTGGGGGTGGTGGTTCGTACACCGAAAGAGAAATTGAAATAGTTAGAGATTATTTTAAAAAAATGAACCTATGTGCTTTTATTTCCAGAGATGTAAAAGCGTTTAGAGCATATGAAGGAATTGCGGAGCACTCATTTAATGGAATTGATTGTGGGTTTTTTGTAAATAATTATTTTGCACCTCCGACCCTTGATTTGCCTAGATATATAACCCTTACATTTGATAAAAAGAAGGAACCTAAATTAAAAAATGAAAAAAGAACAATCATCAGAACGCATCACTGGTGTTGGTCAGAAAGTGGATTTTTAAAAAGGGTAATATATTATAAAGGGGGTTTTAATAAAAAAAATACATTGATTTCAGACTTACCACAAGATTATTTAGTTGTATATGCCAATACTGAGGAAACTCACTCCGATAGGGTGCATGCATGCGTTCCCACTCTTGCTTTTGGAAAACCTGCTAAGCTTTATTCGGACACACGCAGAGCTCTTCTTTTTGATAGAGTAAATGCAGGATCGATAAAAAGCCAATTAACATACCCAGACACGAAAAAGATAGAAAAGGAAAAAGAACGACAAATAAGATTTTTGTCAGAAATTTTGGACTTTTGAGATGAATATTAATTATGATACTAAAAACATCTAAAAAAATTGGTGATAAACTAAATATTGGAGTAATAACTTGGGCATTTAGTGATAAAGTTGGGGTGGTACTTCTAACGAATTTTATAAATATACTTGAACCATTATCAAGTGAATTATTTGTAATTACAGGGACTTTACATGAAAATGTAATTTTTAATAAAAAAATCCACATCATGAATATAAAACATTTAATTAAAAAAGAGTCAATAGTGATTAAAATTTTTAGAACTATATTAATGCAATTGAGAATTTCTTTTAATTTAATAAAAATATCCAAAAATATTGATGTTGTGATTTTTTTCTTAGGTATGAGTCTTACACTGCCTATGATTTTTGCCAAATTATTGAGAAAGAATGTAATATTAGTTACAACATCATCATTTCAACGATGTGCCGAGAGGACTTATAGTAATATGCTTTTGGGTTATGGAGGTAATATTTTTTCAGGTATTGCTGGGTTTTTAGAGATAATTAACTTTAATATTTCAAACAGAATCGTCCTCTACTCCCCAAACCCAATCAAAGAATGGAACTTAGAAAAACACAGAAACAAAATTTCTATCGCTCATGAGCATTTTTTAGATTTCGACAAATTCAAAATAAAAAATAAATTTGATGAAAGAGAGAATTTAGTTGGCTACATTGGACGTTTAAGTGAAGAAAAAGGTGTTTTGAACTTTGTTAAATCAATCCCAGAGGCATTAAAAGAAAGAAGCGAAATTAAATTTTTAATAGGAGGAGATGGGCAGTTGCGAGATAAAATTGAAAGATATTTGGAAGGAGAGAACTTAAATGATAAAGTAAAACTTGCAGGATGGATTCCTGCCGAAGAATTTTCAACATTTTTGAACGAATTAAAATTGTTTGTTTTACCATCATATACTGAAGGACTTCCACATACCATATTAGAGGCGATGGCATGTGGCACCCCAGTTTTAGCTACACCAGTTGGAGCAATCTCGGATGTAATAAAAGATGGAGAGACGGGATTTATCATGGAGAACAATTCGCCGGAATGCATTGCAGAAAATATTGTAAGGGCACTAGCACATCCAAATATCAATGAAATTACAAAGAATGCCCGTGCTCTCATAGAAGAGAAATATAATTACCAGGCTGCGGTCGACAGATATAGAATTATATTATATCCTACACTCAAATAATATACAAACAAAAAATAAATGTTTAAGATATTATGTGCTTAAATTGGAATAAAAGAGCAGTCTTAGTAACAGGTGCTGGTGGCTTTATAGGAAGTCACTTAACAGAGCAATTAGTAGAACTTGGCGCTAATGTAAAAGCATTTGTTAGATACAACTCAAGAAACGATTGGGGTTTGCTTGAGTTACTACACAAAGATAAACTTGATAGAATTGAAGTGTTTATGGGCGATTTGAAAGATGCAGATGCGGTTCGCCATGTGGCAAAAGAAGTTGATATACTCTTTCATTTAGGAGCTTTAATCGCCATCCCATATTCATACATACATCCAAGAGAGACTATCGAAACGAATGTACTGGGAACATTGAATGTTTTAACTGCAGCAAAAGAGACTGGAGTTGAAAAATTGGTACATACTTCCACAAGCGAAGTGTATGGCACTGCCAGATATGTTCCAATAGATGAAGACCATCCATTACAAGGTCAATCACCATATTCTGCAAGCAAGATCGGTGCAGATAAGATTGCAGAAAGTTTTTACAACTCATTTGATTTACCGGTTGCCATAATAAGGCCCTTTAATACATACGGCCCGAGACAATCTGCAAGAGCTGTAATACCAACAATAATTACGCAAGCATTAACGAAAGAAAAAATATTTTTAGGTTCATTACATCCAACGAGGGATTATACTTATGTTCATGATGTGGCTGAAGCTTTTATTAAAGTAGCAGAATCATCTAAATCAATTGGGGAAGTTATAAATATCGGCTCGAACTTTGAAATATTAATTGGAGATTTGGCTGAAAAAATAGTTTCTTTAATTGGAAAAAATGCTGAAATTATTGCTGACACATCCCGTGTCAGACCACAAGATAGCGAAGTAGAGAGGTTGTGGTGCGATAATACAAAGGCGAAAAGATTATTGGGATGGGAACCTAAAACTTCCCTTGAGGAGGGTCTCAAAAAAACGATAGAATGGATTTCTGAGCATATACATTTATATAAGCCGGAAATTTATAACAGGTAAGAAAATGAAAGCAGTAATCCTTGCAGGTGGAAAAGGAACAAGGTTAAAACCATACACAACAGTATTTCCAAAGCCACTGATGCCAATTGGTGATAAACCAATCCTCGAAATCGTTGTTCAGCAACTAAAATCACATGGCTTTGATGAGGTAATAATGGCAGTTGGGCATCTTGCTGAACTAGTCATGACATTTTTTAACGATGGCAGCAAATACGGCATAAATATAAAATATACAAGGGAAAACAAGCCGTTAGGGACCGCAGGTCCATTAGCATTAATGAAAGAAGAGTTAAACGAAACATTCTTGATGATGAATGGTGATGTGCTGACCACACTCGATTTTTCTGACCTGGTCAATTACCATAAGAAAAATGGGGCTATTGCAACGATTGCACTGAAAAAAAGGGATGTTAAAATTGATTTTGGTGTGGTTGAAATTGATGATGGTAATAGCATCGAGGGATATAAAGAAAAGCCGAAGATTGATTATTTAGTAAGCATGGGCGTATATGCCTTTGAACCTTTAGTGTTAGAATATATTAAACCAAATGAATATTTGGATTTTCCTGATCTCATTAAAAAATTGATTTCTAATGGCGAAACTGTAAAGGGTTATGTTTATGATGGGTATTGGTTGGATATTGGAAGACCAGATGATTACGAAAGAGCGAGTAGAGATATAGATAAAATTCATGATAAACTTGGGTTGGATACGAAATGAAACTTAATGAGAAGAGGATATTAGTCACGGGAAGCAGTGGTTTTGTAGGTAAAAATCTTATCGAGGAGCTAAAAAGACAGGATGCAGATGTTTTAACCTTGACAGATCACGACGGGCGTAGAATGGATATACGCGATCAACAACGAGTCATGCGGATAATAAATGAAATAAGAAATATAGATATAATTTACCACCTTGCTGCTATAACGTCTGTTCCTTTCTCTTTTGAAAATCCAAGAGAAACATACGATGTGAATGTATTGGGAACACTGAACATATTAGAGCTATGTAGATCATGCAATGCTGATAAGATAGTATTTGCAAGTTCATACGTGTATGGTCAACCACAATATTTGCCTATTGATGAGAAACATCCATTACAACCGACCAATCCGTATGCAAGAAGTAAAATATTGGGAGAGGAACTTTGCAGGGCATATAATACTGATTTTGGAGTGAAATGTATAATTCTCAGACCATTCAACATTTATGGAGTGGGGCAGGGCAAGAATTTCTTAATTCCATTAATAATAGCTCAACTCCGATACGGAAAGATTGAATTGAAAGATCCTGAGCCAAAACGAGATTTTATTTATATCTCAGATGTAATTGATGCATACATCAAAGCAGGGGAGTTCAATGGAGACTTTGATGTGTTTAATATTGGATATGGAAAGAGTTATAGCGTAAAAGAAATTGTAGATAAGATCATTTATTTATATGGAAAAGATGTGAAAGTGAAATATAGTGGTGAAAGAAGAAAGAACGAGATTATGGATACTGTTGCCGATACCAAAAAAGCGAAGGAAAAATTAGGGTGGAAGCCAAGTGTTGAGATTGATAATGGATTGGGTAATCTATTAAATTAAAATATATAACTGATTAGAATAAAGGAATAAATGAGGCAATGGGTTGTGGAACTCCGGTTTTAGCTACGCCTGTTGGAGCCATTCCTGACATAATAAAAGATGGAGAAACTGGGTTTGTCATGGAAAATAACTTGCCAGAGTGCATTGCAAAGAATGTGATGCGAGCACTGGAGCATCCCAATCCAGAGAGAATTGGGGAGAATGCAAGGGTGCTGGTAGAGCGGGAGTTTACATATGAGGTTGCGGTGGAAAGGTATAGAAAAATATTAGAGGAGCTTTAAGGAGATAAAATGACACTGAAGTTTAGACATAAAAGATGGTTCGTATTTATAATCTCAATACTTCTTTTAATGGACTTAGCAATACTTTTAAACATCCCTTACATAAGACAAATCCTTGGATTCCTCTTTCTCACTATTTTGCCGGGGTTACTAATCCTACAAGTACTAAAATTAGATAAACTGAAACTTACAGAGAAGGTTGTGTTATCTGTGGGACTCAGCATCTCTTTTCTTTTGTTCTTTGGATTATTGATAAACAATTTATCGCTCAGTCTTGGTTATGAAGCACCGTTATCAACAGTTCCACTATTAATCTGGTTCAATTTTGCTACAATCGCACTAATCCTCGTTGCATATCGGATGAACACAAATGTCGTCTTTTCTTTACCAAATTTTGACTTAAGCCCATCAGAAAAGGCATTTTTAATCGTTCCAGTAATGTTTCCAGCATTGAGTATATTTGGAATGCACATTATGAACACGACAGATAATAATATTATTTTGATGTTTTTGCTATTTTTAATCCCAGTTTATGTTGTTTTTGTCTGTTTATTTAATCATAAATTTCCAAAAAGACTGTATCCCGCTGTGCTATTTTTAATCGGTTTATCGCTTTTGCTTTTGATGTCGTTGAAATCGAATCACATCATTATAGGCTCAGACACTGGACGTGAACTCTATTTTTTTCGAACGACATTAAGCAACCTACATTGGAGTATAATCAGTCATCAGACGTTTGATGCTTGTTTGAGCATTTCGATATTACCAACAATATATCAATCAATCTTACATGTAAACGAAGAGTATCTCTTCAAGATTCTTTATTCTTTAATATTTTCAATTTCACCATTGGCAATATATACGCTATCTAAAAAATACGTCGGGAGTTTGTACGCCTTTTTAGCTTCTTTTTTCTTTATGTCTCAAGGGACATTTCTACGTACATCTTCTATGCTACGCACAAACACCGCAATCCTTTTTTGCCTTTTGGCGATTATGACGCTATTTAACGATAACATAAGTAAAGTTAACAAAAGGTTGTTATTTATTATTTTTTTAGCCTCTGTTACTGTATCTCATTACTCTACTACCTACATATTCTTCTTCCTGTTGCTTCTGACATGGTTTGGAACAAAGATTATCTCTCTTAAAAGGAAGCCTGTAACGGCATCTGGAAGTCATACAGTGAAAGAAGGTTCCCCACTACTATGGAAAGAATCAACCATTGAATCATCTATCAGAAAAGGAATAACTATAACCGTTATAACGTTATTTTTTACAATAATCTTCTTCTGGTACAGTCAACTGACAGAAGCTGCTTTTACTTCTGGAGTGGGATTTATACAGAGTACGTTTTTAAACTTAAATGAATTCTTTCTTTTCGAGTCGAGATCTGGTATGGTACCAGCTCTTTTTGGAAAAAGCGGAAGGGGCATTTTGCACACAGTTGTTCCAGTAAAAATAGCGTTTTACACTACTTGGATGACTTTTGTTTTAATGGGTATCGGGGTCGTTAGTATGCTTTATAGATATAGAAAAATGTTATCCCCCGAAGGAACAATAAATTCAAAATCAAAATTCTTAAAAACTGAATTTGAGACTGAATATATAGCAATGGCGATAGGATGTCTTGCATTGTTAATCGTAATGATAGCCCTCCCTTTTGTTTCTACAGGATATGATATACAGAGATTGTATCTTCAAATGGTGATTGTCCTATCGCCTTGTTTTGTTTTAGGAGGTATAATATTATCTTCAATTTTACAGTTTGTATTTACGAATGGAATCCGTTGGTTCAAAGACTTAAAATTATATGTGGAAAAGAGAAGTTGTAACGGTAATATCATCAGATCGAAAGATACTAAAAGTATCAAAATACAACCATTTTTGGTTATATTAATAATATTAGTACCTTACTTTTTAAGTACCACAGGTGTTTCATATCAAATATTTGGTTTTACAACAGCGATTACTTTAAATTCAGGAACTAATAGTACAAGTATAATTTACGACCAAGATAGCTATGGTGCAAAGTGGCTAGAGCAATACAGAGATAAGGAAGAGATGATATATACCAGTGGTTATGGATTTGAGGTATTGGGCAGCCAAGGTAAAATTCCACCTTCTGAAGTTAACACGAAGTTAGTCCTTGTGTATGAAGAAAATAGAGAAATCACAGGATATATCTATCTGAGACATCTTCAGGTTGTCGATGGCAAAATGGCCATCCGCCGTCCTCGATCTGGGAGGGAAGTGCTTAATATGACGGACTTGCCGGATATGCTCACCATGAATAGGAAGAACAAAATTTATAATAACGGCGGCTCAGAGGTATATCGATGAAAATAGGCATATGCATGTTACTTGGTCTTCGATATGGAGAGAAAATGCGGATAGTACCACAGATTGGGATTGCAAGTTATATAACCAAATTTGGTCATAACGTTACATGGATATTATCCTCTGAAAAGCTAAAAGAAATTCAAGAGACTACTTTTAATGATGTTCTCATATTTGTCGTTCCGTGCAGGTATAGTGAGGGTCTTTTAAAAGTCATTACTAAA
>QBUL01000162.1 GCA_013180605.1 Candidatus Methanophagaceae archaeon GoMg1
GGGCAGGCTAATAAATGATGTCCATGACATCTTTGATTGAATCAACATATTCTACATGAATTCCAATATTCTTCTCAATGTATTCTTTTGTATCTTCGATGACCGGGTTCTGCTTAATTATGGTTATGCCACCGTACTGCTTTCTCACCTCTTCATACCTCACAAGCCGACTGTTCTCCCGCGGCAGGATAAAAATACGCTTATTATCCCCTTTCGCCGCCTTTGCCTTCTCCATAACGCCTCCAATCTCCCCAATATGCCCATCTGGACTGATTGTGCCTGTCATGGTCACATCATCGGGGAGCGTGATATTTTCCAGTGCCGCAATAATAAGTGTTGTCATCAGGGCACCAGCGCTGGGTCCATCAACTTCGGGGACTTCTGATAATGCTTCAACACTGAAGATAACATCGCTTCCTGAGAGGTCGCATCCGGTGTAATTCTCGGCAGCGACAACCGCGGTATTTGCTGCATCTTGGAAGACAACGCCCATTAGCGGTTTTGTTTCCACAAGGACACGCCCGTATCCGGGTTTAATATCAACAGAGACCTGCATCATGGTTCCTTCTTCCACAATCCGGCGTGTGTAAAAGGGGTAGTTACCTCTATATTCCACCCGCCGCATCACCGCCGGGGCGTCGAGTTTGGCTCTACCCTCTTCTCCTTCAACGAAACGTATGTTTATCTGGCTTTTAAGCTCTGCTATTTGTCCTCTGTACAAATCGAGCTGTGCCCTCGCTTGTTGTAGTGAAAGGTTGGTTTGGTAAAGTTCTTTATTCAAGTCGGCATTCGCCTCTTCGAGCGCATTTATCTGCGTTTTAACCTCTGAAATGTTTAATTGGCTCTGGTTAGAAACAAAGTATATGTTCGCTGCGATAGAAGCAACCAGAAGAACAACTACAAGTGCGAAGATTTTCTTGCCCACTTTTTCTCACTTTATCCATTTATGGATTCATATATAAATATATGTCATGCATAAGAAGCAGGGGTGTTCTTGCAAAGAATGGATAAATGAGGCGTGCTGAAGAGAATGACACAAAAAGAAGCCTTTGACGATTTCAAGGAGCTTTCCGTATCTGATACCTTAGGCAAATTATCAACGAGTGCCGGAGGTCTGACGGGAGAAGAAGCAGAAAAGAGGCTTGAGGAGTATGGATACAACGAAATCGCCGAAAAGAAGGTAAATCCCGTTCTAAAATTGTTCAGCTACTTCTGGGGCCCCATCCCGTGGATGATAGAAATCGCAGCCGCGCTATCAGCCGTGATTCATCACTGGGCAGATTTCTGGATTATCGCGCTTCTTCTGCTGGTAAATGCTGTTGTCGGTTTCGGGCATGAACATAAGGCAGAGAATGCCATCGAACTTCTCAAGAAGAGACTGTCATTGAAAATTACCCTTAAGGTGGTAGAGATGGAAAATAGGCTTTAAAACAGAGAGTAATAGATGTTATAAAGGATAATACAATGCTTGACCAATTTTTCAATCCTGAGGGTATAGCAGTGGTAGGGGCAACGCCCAAGGAAGGAAAAGTTGGAAATACCCTTCTTAAAAACATACTCTCCTTTCCGGAGCAAGTGAAAGGGAAGGATAATACTAAGCAGAGCGTGCGAATTTATGCGGTAAATCCCAAATACGAGAAAATTTTGGATGCCAAGTGCTACCCCTCAGTTCTTCAAATCGAAGAAGGAGTAAATCTAGCTGTTATAGCAGTTCCAGCTATACGTGTCCCGGAAGTCCTTGAGCAATGTGGGGAAAAAGGAATAAAAAACGTAGTTGTTATCTCCGCAGGCTTTAAAGAGGCAGGGCGAGGAGGTGCTGTGCTCGAATCTGAACTTATTCGTATAAGTGATAAATACGGCTTAAGTGTGGTTGGTCCAAACTGTTTGGGAATAATAAACACGCATACAGGCTTAAATGCAACCTTCGGTAAAGCCACACCACCAGAGGGTAATATCGCGTTCTTAAGTCAATCCGGGGCTTTCGCATTAGCCGTTATTGACTGGTCAAAAGTGGCGAGTGTGGGTTTTAGTAAGGTGGTTTCCTTAGGTAACAAAGCGGTTCTCGACGAATGCGACTTTATCGAATACCTGGCTAAGGACGATGAAACGGCAGTAATAACGATGTATCTCGAGGACATAAGGGAAGGAAGGAGATTTATGGATGTTGTGAGGCAGGTCTCGAAAATAAAGCCGGTGGTTGTGATGAAAAGCGGGAGAACAGAAGCAGGAGCGAAAGCTGCTTCGAGCCATACCGGGAGTATAGCAGGCAGCGTGGAAGCTTTCAGCACGGCATTCCAGCAAGCCGGCGTGGTCGAAGCGAACTCGATTACTGATTTGTTTGATTTCTCGCTCACACTTTCGAGAATTCGTGACGTAAAGGGAGGAATAGCGATTGTAACTAATTCAGGTGGACCTGGCGTTATGGCTGCCGATGCAATAGAAGAATCAGGACTTAAGCTTGCCGCATTTGATAGAAGAACGATGGAAAAACTTCGTGATTTGCATGTTGCGAATTTTTATAATCCCGTTGACGTGAAGGGGGATGCAGATTCGGAGAAATTTGGAACTGCTCTTGGTATCGTGTCAGCCGCTGAAAGAGTGGGTGCAATAATCGCTATACTTTCTCCCACTGCACCAATAGAATTCGATAAAGCAGGGGATTATGTTCTGGAATTAAACGATAAAAAGCCGATTATTCCGGTGTTTATGGGTGGTGAGACGGTCATGCGAGCAGTAGAGGGATTTAAAAAGCACGGAATTACAAACTACTTCGACCCTGTAAGGGCGGTAAAAGCACTCTGCGCAGTCGATAAATATAGTGAGAGCAGGGAGAAAGTATCTGCTCCACCGCCTTACTTCAAAGTTGATAGGAAAGCCATTAAAAAGCTGATGGAGCTTAGAGAAAGAGAGGAGGCAAAAATGGGCATAGGAGTTGAGGGATTTAAAGTGTTAGAAGCGTATGGAATACCCGCGCCTTCGTATGGTAAAGCGGAAACGACAGAAGAAGCACTTGGAATCGCAGACAGGATAGGCTATCCCGTGAGTATGAAAATTGTTTCCCCGGATATAGTTCATAAAACGGACGTGGGTTGTGTAAAGCTGAACGTGAGAAGAGAAGAGGTAAAAGAAACGTTTTTTGAAATCCTGCATCGGGCTGAGAAATATACGAGTGCAAGGCGAATAGAAGGTGTTCTTGTTCAGCAGATGATTGAAGGAGGGAAGGAAGTAATCGTTGGTATGAAGCGAGACATGCATTTTGGACCTTTGATAATGTTTGGACTGGGGGGGATTTATGTTGAGGTCTTCAAAGACGTTTCGTTCAGGATTGCACCACTGAGTAAGGATGATGCAATAGAAATGATTAAAAGTGTTAAGGCTTATAGGATATTGAGGGGTGTAAGAGGGGAGCCGATGTCAGATATAGATTCGTTAGTGGATGTTTTGCTCAGGTTTTCACAAATTAGTATGGACTTTCCTGAGATACTTGAAGCGGATTTAAATCCAATTAAGGTCTTTGAGCACGGCAAAGGTTGTTATGCAATAGATTTTAAAATGATTATGGGAGAGAGGAAATGAAAAGCCTACTTGTATCATCCATAGAGAAGTATTCAGGAAAGAGTGCGGTGATAACAGCTCTGGGGCTAATACTGAGGGAAAAAGGATTTAAAGTTGGCTACTTCAAACCTTTTGGTGTGGGCACCACCCGGATAAGCAACGAATTAGTGGATGAAGACGCGTACAATACTGCGAGCGTGCTGAATACCGGAGATAATATGGAAGATGTATGTCCGGTCAAGCTTGACAGACCATACGTGGAATTTGTTTGTTCTGTGGACCCGGTAGCGTTAAAGAAAAGAGTTATGGATTCGTATAAGAGAATCTCAGAGGGTAAGGATGTTGTCCTTGTGGAAGGTGCAGTTGAGTATAAAGTTGGAAGAGCGCTGGGACTCAGTGACCTGGACGTTTCATCTGCGCTGGATTTAAAGAGTCTCATGGTGGTGAAATACACGAGCGATTTCGTCCTTGACGGGATTCTTGCTGCAAGAGAACTTTTTGGCGAACGGCTTAAGTTCGTTCTGTTCAATCAACTCGCTGGCTACAAGAAGGTGTATGTCAAGGATATTACGGAAAGATTTTTAAAGAGGAAGGGAATGGAAATGCTTGGTACGTTGCCTTATGACCCTCTACTTGCCGGCTTGTTTGTCACTGAAATATGCGATGCACTGAATGGCGAATGGCTTGTTAAAAGCAAGCCAGGGGAAGATGTGATTATCGAGGAGTTCTTGATAGGTGCGATGTCCCCACCATCGGCATTGAAATATTTCAGAAGTGTGAGGCAAGCGGCATTGATAACCGGTGGAGATCGGGCGGATTTGCAAAATCTCGCACTGGAAACGGGGAATATAAAATGCCTTCTGCTGACCGGGCATTTAGAACCGCCGGGAACAATGCTTGGAAAAGCAGAAGAAAAGGGTATTCCGGTTATCATGGTTGCGGATGACACACTCACGACGACGGAGAAGGTGGATGAGGTATTTGGGAAGGCGAGGATAAAGGGCGATGCGAAGATAAGAAGGATTAAAGAACTTGTCGAACGTTTTATTGATTTAAAATCTTTGGAGGTATTAAACAGAAAATGAAGTGGTCTTATAAAATTGGCAGTATCAGTGGTATACCTATAAAGCTGCACCTCTCCTTTCTTATAATACTACTAATTTTTATCTGGATATTTGCGGTTAACGATTTTAGAATTAAAACTCTTGGCATAATTATCGGTTTTGGTGGCATGAATATTTCAACATGGCTGAAATACCTGTTGGGCGCCATTGCGTCTGTTCTTTTTTTCGCCACTCTGCTCTTTCATGAGCTCAGTCACTCCTTTGTGGCAAGGCGCTATGGGACAAAAATACTGAGCATCACCCTGTTCGTACTCGGTGGCGTGGCACAGATGGAAGAGATACCCAAAGAGCCACGAAAGGAAGCAAAAGTTTCGGCTGCTGGTCCCGCCTTCAGTGTGAGCATTGGCATCATTGCCTGTGCTATTTACTACATCTTCGGTCCGGTAAACCTGACTGCACCCGGAGCGACGTTCAGGGATGCTGCTCTCATAGTGGTGTGTATAATCGCATTTTACAATGTGCTACTTGGTCTCTTCAATCTTATTCCGGCTTTTCCCATGGATGGAGGCAGGATATTGCGTGCGTGGTTCGCTACGCGGATGTCATATATAGATGCGACAAAGAAGGCAGTTGCAGTGGGTGAGAGCTTTGCATTTGCCATGGGGATTTTCGGGTTACTAACATTGAACGTGGGAGGACTATGGTTAATATTCATAGCCATCTTCATCTACTTTGGTGCTTCGGCGGAGGAGAAGGCAACGATTATTTCGGTCTCTCTGGAAGGCGTTAAGGCCCGGGATGTTATGACCGCAGTCCCGAATGTTGTCCATGTGCCTCCAGACATGACGCTCAATCAGTTGGTAGATGTAATGTTTAAAACCAAACACATAGGCTATCCGGTGCAAGAAGAACAGAGCTCTCCGGTACTTGGAGTGATAACCTTTGGAGACGTCCGACAGATACCTGCCTCAAAGCGAGACACCGCCAGGGTCGAGGAGGTTATGAAAAGGGAGATAATCTCAATCGGGCCGGATGCGGATGCCTCCGATGTCCTTAAACTAATGTCCATCAAAAACATTGGTCGCTTGATTGTTATGGAGGATGGACAGATGGTAGGCATCATCTCCAGAACTGACCTCATGCGAGCAGTACAGTTCCGAGGCAAAGAATAGAGAAAATCACAGACATAGATTTATTAAGAGAAAGGGCAGGGGGTAATAGAGATATTTTTCAAACGGGAAGGGCTAAAAAGTGGCAGGAGAGATAAGATATTTTGGGACATGGGCTAAACAGACCATCTATTATGCAATCACAGGTATTTTAGTTGGTCTTGCCATCGCAGGCTTTTTTTTTGCTTTAAATTTCTTCGCTCCTCTGTTCTTAGAATTCCTCGGCGGTTACTATCCCCCATCACCGGAAAATGAACCGCATTTCTTCGCTTTCACCCCTCTTTTAGGGGATGCCTTCGCCAATCCATTTTTATTGATTCTATTAGCCCTTATTCCAGCGTTGGGTGGTTTGATATGCGGGCTAATAAAATATAAACTCCTTCCGGTTGATAAGCCCGAACTGCACGAGACCGATGTTTTCATAGATGGGTTTCATAACGAAAAGGGAGTAATAAAAGGCAAGACCGGTTTAGTGAGAGGAATATGCTCAGTGCTGACGATTAGCTCAGGCGGGAGTGCGGGAAGAGAAGGACCGAGTGCAATGCTGGGTGCGACGATAGGTTCGGTTTTCAGCAGATTTTTTAAATTAGAGGAGAAAGAAAGAAGGAAGATCGTATCGGCGGCAGCGGGAGCGGGAATAGCAGCAATTTTCAAATCGCCGCTTGGTGGTGCTTTCTTTGGTATTGAAACTTTGTACAAGCGAGATATGGAAATAGAGGCACTGGTTCCCGCGATAATTTGTTCTATCACGGCTTACATCGTCTCCAGTTCCTTCTTAGGACTGGGGCACCTTTATGAAATAGGAGAATATGACGTTGCAGCCCTTTTAAAACCTTTTTCGTTGCTTCTATTCCTTGTTCTTGGAATAGCATGCGTTCCTTTTGTTATTGCATTTGCCAAACTGCTGGAGATATCAAGGTCGTTTTTCTTCGGGAAACTGAAGATTCCTGATTATCTCAAACCAGGAATAGGCGGACTTATGCTTGGTATCCTGTTCATCATCGGTTATCTCATCGTTAATCCACGACATGAGGTAGAAAAGGGAATAGGAATAGCGAGCGGAATATTTGGTGGTGGGTATGGATTTATACAATTAACATTTTATGGCGAGCTTACATTGAGCGTTTTAGCATTCATTGCAGTTGCAAAAATCGTAGCAACTGCTTTAACCTTAGGGTCTGGAGGTAGCGGAGGCTCATTTATACCCTCTTTAACCATGGGTGCGGCTTTAGGAGGAGCAATAGGACAAATCCTCAGCTTTTTTTTCCCCGAAACGGTGGGGAACCCCTGGATATTTTCACTTATTGGCGCAGCAGCTTTCTTCGGCGCTGCTGCTAATGCACCGCTTACCGCGCTTTTCATCGTTTGTGAAATCTCAGGTTCTTATACGCTGTTCGTTCCAGCTTTACTTGCTATAATCCCTGCTTATTCTCTGGTAGGGAAATGGACAATTTATCCAGAGCAATATGAGGTAAGGAAAGAATCACCAGCACATAGAAGGGAATTCATGGTGGATATACTGGAAGGCATAAAAGTGAAGGACGCCTATATGAAGGACGTACTCACTATTCCTGCAGATAAGACGGTGAAAGAAAGTCTTTATTTTGCCGAGGAGATGGGACATATGACTTACCCGGTGGTTGATAAGGACGGGAAGATGGTCGGCATAACGACCATAATGGCGTTAGAAAAGCAAAGGGAGGAAGGCGCGGATTACAGGAAGGTAGGGTTGATATGTGTAAAGGAGCAGGACGTAATCGTGGCATATCCAGATGAGTTTCTGGAGGACGTTCTGCATAAGATGGACACGTACAATGTAGGGAGATTGCCGGTAATGAAAAAAGAGCATGAAGAAGGAAAAGTTTCGGAAGAATTAATCGGCATAATAAGCAGGTCTGATATAATAAGGGAGCACTGCCGCAGGTGGTCACGTGCTAAGGAGGAGTCTTCTTAAGCTATGGATGAAATAAAAATTTGGTATGACAGCGAGGGGGATTACCTTGAAGTTATTTTTGAGCGTAAAGCGGGATATTTCAGGTAGACAGGAAACGACGCGGTGATGGAAAAAGTTGATGAAGAAGGAAAGATCATTGGCTTTTCCATCCTGAAGGAGGGTGCATTGAAACTATTGAAGAAGGAGCGTGCTGTTATCCAGAGAATGCTGAGTCAATGCAAGTGAAAGACTACTTCTCTGAACTTCAAAACCTCCTGCGGTGGTCTGCGTTCATTGAAAACGTAGATGTCGAGTACGAAGCAAAATCAAAAACTGTTGGAATAATTCATGGAACTCGTAGGGATGGTTGATTATGGATTTTCACAACCATATAGTTAATCACCTCGTATTAACCCGTATATTTTTATACAATAAAAGCCCTTATACTCAACACGGCTCGAACAGGAACACCGAAAAGTGGGAATAAAACACTCAAACGAGAAATCACTGATAAAGAGGTTATCCAATTCCAGAGAACCGTAACTGACATTTGGCTCGGGAAAAGGGCAGAGATAATTCGATTGGCTGCCGTTGGCTACAATAACCGTGAAATAGAAGAAATCACCGGGACAAACGAAAAGAATGTAAGATTGTGGATCAACCGCTTTAATACCGATGGCTTTGAGGGATTATTTCGGCATAAATCAGAGATTTGCAGAGGAGAATTAACAAAAGAGCAGATAGAAGAGTTGAAGAAGCACATAAGAAAACCACCTACGGAATTTGGATATGATACAATGCACTTGCCTGGACAGCACAACTCTTAAGGAAACACATTGAGAATAGATTTGGAGTAAGGTATCCTCGTAGGCATATCTATCGTCTCATAAAGCGAATAGAATGCAAATTGGCAAAACCTTAGGTGACACACAAAAATCAAAGCGGTTTTTATCAAATTATTTTTCGATATTGTTCGATAAAAATCCCAGCGTCTTATAAGCACAGGCTCATGTTGAATGTGATCAAAAAAATCAAAAAGTTTTGTTTTTATACTCTATGCTAAATATAGGGATATGTTGAGTCTCCGGCTTCGTACTTAACGGGGTATGTGACTCATCTATGAAGCCGATATAAATTAGAAGAAGGTGATAAAAACATGAAAAAGAGAACCATAGCTGGTTTAATACCCATAGTTGTAATTGCATCGGTTGCACTCTTTTCTGGATGTGTTGAGGAAGAAACACAGCCACAGGTGCAGGATAGTGATTGGATCCATTCGTATCAACGAACCAGGATATGACGGTATGTCTGAGTGGTCAGTTTCAGGTGAAAACTATGCTTCTGAAGACATTAATAATATAAGAGCTTTCATTAAAGTAACAATGGGATAAAAAACGAAAAGAAAAGAGGCGTATAGTACATAGCAGTGATGAGAAGGATTTAATTAATAAAACTCTTCTCCCCCTTCTTTTGGATTATACCATGCTCTCGAACTTACGAACCTGCACCCTGATAAGATAACCATTGAGACCCGGAAGGAAGGTGAAGAATATAAATCTTCTTAACATTAATAATGAATACCAAATTTAAGAAAAATAGGTGGGTGATACCGTGTGAAGCCAATAAAATGTTAGAAACACAAAAAGGTGAAGCCAAGGTCGGAGAATAAAAACAATGTTGCGCCGGAATCAAAACGATGAAACCCGGCGATCCAACAAAAATGCCGGAGCATTGATCACCCTCCTAATGCCCCGTTTTTCAAAACGGGGTCGGTGACTTTTCTTCCTTCTAAATATTCTTTTGATAACCCTTCTCTTTAAGCCCTTACAGGGCTTGCGGGGTCGTGGGGCGGAGCCCCACATAAGAAAAGGTTTGTTTCAAAACGTTCTCAACTCCCCTCTAACCGCCATCTCCGTTATCTTCGCGATGTTCGATAGCCAATCATCCATTATCCGCCCAACCTTCGTTTCCGCAGTTCCGAGCTTCACGTCACTTTTGGGAACAATCTGAGCGGATGCTACTTTCGGGTTGTCTATCCTTCTGCCTATCTCCGAAAGAATCTTTATATACACCTCTTGAATGCCATCTACGCTATCTACGACTTCATTGGCTATTTTATTGGCAAGCAAATTGTATATTTTACCGGTATGATTCACCGGATTTTTGCCTGGAGTTCCTTCCATGCTAATAGGTCGGTTCGGCGTGATAAGTCCGTTGCTTCTATTCCCACGACCGGCACCTCCATCATCGCCCATCTCCGCTGATGTTCCAGTCACCGTGAGATAAACCGAGTCGGGCGTGTCAGCCATATTTATCAAGGTAAGTACTTCCCTGCCTGTATATTCTTCGGCTACACCGCTCACAAATTCTTTTAATCGCTGCTTTGCGTCCTCGTAGTGCTCGTAGTCATCCACGTATTTGGAGACAAAAGCATCGCCAACCGTTAAAGTTATCTTGTCTTTTTCTCTAAGCGCCATCACCTTTATATCCTCACCCACCGCGGGCTCACGGTTGCGGTATTCAGCCATCACCCTGTTCTCCGCATTAAGCGCTATGGATTCGCTCTCAGAAAAAGGAGCATGTGCAACGCCAAAGGAGGTGTCATTCGCCAGTGGTATTTCCTTGTTCTTATCTCTAAAAACCGTTAAAAGGTCGTAAGAACCTGTTCCCACTTTACTATCCACTACAACGTGGTTATTCACGTCCAAATTCCTGATGTTCCGCAAATACTCCTTCGCTGCTTTTATCGCTACTGTATCAACGGCGATTTCTTCACCTTCAAATTCTCGCGTTGCCCTTCCCCCTAACAAGATGTATATCGGCGAAATAACCTCGCCACCACCATATTTCGGGTTTGACCTGCCGGCGACGAGCTGCACTTTATCTGTGTTGTGATGCAGTATCATCCCGCACTTCTTTTTATATTCTTTGCATAACGCTACGCTAACGGCTTCGGCAATACCATCGCATAAGCTGTCCGGATGCCCCAGCCCTTTTCGTTCTACCATTTCTATCGCTTGTTCTTCAATGGGTTTTGTGTTCACGAACTCAACTTCTATATTCCTTTTTATTTCCATTTTTTACCATCTCACTATCTCACTATCTAAATGTATAATTAATTATATGCATACCTAAAATCTCTGTGGTTTTATAAAAAGTTTTATGTTTTGTTTTTGTATATAATGTATAATCTCCTTCTATTTAAGACACAGATTTACACGGATTTACGCAGATTTATTTTAGTTTAACCGTGTTTGTTGATTCTTATCATCTGTCATCCGTGTTAATCTGCGTTAATCTGTGTCCCTAATTTATTTTCTGCTTTCTCGGTCGGTTTTTTCTTGTAGTTCTTTAGTTTTTCTGTCCCGCTCTGGCAGAAATTTAAGGAGCTGGAGACCGTGGCAGGTGGCTAGCGGGGTGGGTAAACGTTGGGAATTTTCTGAAAAGCACCTTTCCTCACTTTCTCAATTAATTTTTGTAGTTCAATGCAACTTTCCTTCAATCTTGAAAATCTTTCAGCAGAGAGATATTGACCCCGGCAATGCATTATCGCATTGCGGATTGGTTCCAAATTGTCTAACCTCTTCTTCCACTCTTTCGGATTGTCCGTATAAAAACTGAAAATTCTTTTATTTGCCTCGATAATCTTTCCATAATCATAAAAATCAATAAAATACAACTCTGGCAGTTCCCTTTCCTCTTTAAAACGAGTTGTTTGACTTCTTATTCCATATTTTTCCCTTACGTTATCTGGAACTCCTTCCCACCACCATTCCTCTCCGTACTCCCTGCTCAAAACTCCCTTGATCATTTCTCTAAGGGTATTTTCAAACCATTCTATCAGTGCATGGTTTAGTAATATGGAATTACTTGTCATTTTCTTAACCCCTTCTAAGTTTTTTGGAAACGAATAACCCGATTTAATTCGTTTAATTTCCCCTAAATAATACCTTATGGGTTGTTCATATTTTGGTTCCGGGTTTTTCTCAATAGCTCTCTCAAATTCTGTTGTAGCTTCGGAAAGCCGTCTTGTAAGATAGAATAATTTGCCCAAATGGTAATGTGGTGCCCACAATTTCGGATTTAGCTCTATTGCTTTTCTAAAGCTCATTTCGATTTCTTTAACATACCCAGAAGATAAATTGTCCTCATATTTTGAAAATACCCCCTTACCTTTTACAAAATAATTCCAGCCATCTTTTTCCCTCTCTCTTTCCATCATCTTAAAATCATCTATTGCGATATTAGCAAGTTGATCCGCTCTCTTCAAATGTTCTTCCTCTCTCGGCACGTGAAAATACTTTACCTTTTCAAATCGCTTCTCTTTTTCTCTTACTTGAAAAAATAACTTGCCCAATTTTTCGTTTTTTACACTGTATTCTCCATTAAGCTGCTTAACCATCAATTCGCTGTCCGAGAAGCAATCAATTTCGTTTGCCGGGAAACTGCTCGCCAATTCCAATGCTTTTATCAATGCTCGATATTCTGCTATGTTGTTGGTTGTGCTGCCAATAAACTTTTTATATTCTTTTACTATCTCCCGCGATTGATTGCATATTACAATGCCGATGCCAGCGGTCCCGGGGTTTCCCCTGCTTGCTCCGTCAGTGTATATAACTAGTTTTTTCATATTTCTTCTTTGTCTTCGTTTTCCTACACCCTTGCAATCCACCCGACAAGTTGAAGGTCTTCTTCCAAGATTTCGGAAACAGAAGAAGATTGAACTTCAGTGGCATGAGGATGCGCCTCAGCAAACCGATGTAAAATAGCAAGAAGTTTTTCTACGCTACTTTCTCTTTCTTCACGCCACAACCGCCTTAGTTCCCTGATCTGCAATCCACTCAAGGGCTTTGAAAAATACTCAATAAGCTGTTTTCTCTCTTCTAAAAGGGGCAATGCCTGCAGCCAATTCATAACGAGGTTTTGCGGATTTGGTAAAACGGAAATTCTATGCTTTACCGCTTTCGTTTGGTTAACAATACGTTTTTTCAGCTTTTCCAGAATTGCATACACATCAAAATCAGGTTCAACCCTTTTCTCATGCTCATGGCATCGAATAAGCTTAATGACCTCAAGCTTCCGGTCTAAAATGGTATTTCTTTCTATATCATAGAACAGCCAGAAATGGCGGTTGTTCTTCTCGTCTTTTATCGCAGCAAAAAGCCCTTTCCTGTCTTCTCGTTGAATACCACTGCCCATTCCAAGTGGAATGCGTTTCAGTTTGTCCTCCCCTATACGTCCTATGAAATCAATGAGTTCCTGTTTTAAAAATTCACCAACATCTATCTCTGATAATTGCTCAAGTTCGTCAAAAATACTTCCATCTTCTTGTGCAATCATGTGTATGGCATTAAAATCCTGCGGATTTGGGCTTTCACCCATAACTGAAGCGTCCAGTCCAATACTACGATTTATGCCCTCCAATTTACCGTAAATGCGTTCTACTAAGTGAAGAAGGTCTTCAAGCGCATCTTCTGGATTGAAATTGTAAACAAAAACTGTATCATAAAGCGACCCTATTCTATCAATCCTACCTGCTCGTTGAACCATTCTCACGGGATTCCAGTGCAGGTCGTAGTTAATCACCGTGTCAGAATCCTGCAAGTTCTGCCCTTCACTTAAAACGTCTGTGCTGATCAGCAGGTCAATCTCACGCTCTGTTCCTTTTATTTCGTTTTTTAATGTTGTGCTTTGTGCATTAGATTCCGGTGCGAACCGAATAACCCTGTCTTTTCGCTCTCGTGGGTCAACAATACTATCCACAATACTGATGCGCTCATGACCAAGTCGTCTGAGGAATTTTTCGCCTTCTGGCAGACGCTTACCATCTTCACGTCTGCCTCCTAACTGGTGGTAAAGATAGCGGGCAGTATCCTTAAAATAAGTAAAAACGACAATTTTTTTGCCTTTTAAGTCACCAAGAAGAAGTTTCTTCAACTCATTTAATTTGTCATCCTCCTGGACCTCTATCTTTTCGAGTTTCTCGATTATATTGTTTAGTGCATTGACATCCTCTTTCACGAACTTTTTAAGGGCATCCAGGTCGTAGCGATTCGCGTCAGCTTCTGGAAGTTGCGCAATAGCATTGTCTATGTCAATTTCGTTCTCTTGCTCGTCCTCGCCGTTCCATTTAAAATGTTTGCGATACTGGGTGGAATCCAGAAGTTTATTTATATCCAAAAGCTGCGAGAATTTTCCCTGAAAATCTCTCTGCCTTACCAGGCTTACTTTTAAGGCGGTTAAACTGCTTTCCAGTCGTTTGAGATAAAGACTTTTCATAAGCTGAACGAGTGACGTACCCCTACCGAGATTCATCATATATGCCTGTGCATCCTTTTCGCTCCAGCCCTCTTGAAGCAGTCTCTTTTTGAGTCCCACAAATTCGTGAGCGTCAATTCCTTTTCTATACGCCTCGGGATTGTAAGGTGCAAGGTAGAGGTTTTCAATTGTGCTGGCAACCTCTTTATATAGCCCGCTATAACTTTTCTCAAGGCTGTATCTGACGGTGCAAAGTTCACGTTTCGGGAAGTTAATGATTTTTCCATCTATTTCTGCATCAGGATAATTGTTTTTTATGAAATATCGGCTTCGTCTCACTCCAATTTCCTCGAGCACATCGTAAAGATTTTCCTTATCTACTTCGGCTTTTTGAAAATACCCCTTTAGGTTATTTATACCACAGCCCGCGAAAAAATCATTGTTATCCCTCGTGATGAGTCTGAGCTGATTGTAAAGGTCAAATATGGAATTGTTAACAGGCGTTGCAGTTAAAAGAACTAATTTCTTGGGTTTGCCTATGGTAAGAAGCTTAAAAACATTCTCCCATCTGTTTGTGTTCGCATTTCTGAAATTATGTGATTCGTCTATTACGAGGAGGTCAAAGTCCGCGTATTCTGCAGGATTGAACGAATCTCTACCCACGAACTCCATGTGCTCGATGTCTGCACGGATGCTTGCACGTCTGAGTTCGGGCTCCCATAGCAGCTCTTTAAGTTGTGCAGGGCAAATAAGAAGAGCTTTTTGCCGTAGTTTGTATGCGTAATCGTCAAGGAGTTTAAGAGCCAAGAAAGTCTTGCCAAGACCAACAGAATCCGCAAGTATTACGCCACCATATTTTTCAAGTATATCTTTCGCATTCTGATAACCATCGTGCTGGAAATCTGCGAGAATAATCGGGCTTGGTGTCTCCTCCTTTGGACTCACCTCAAGTTCAAATCGGTCTCTGAAATATTCGTATAGAATTTTGATGTAAAGTTCATAAGGCGAGTATTTGGAAGTAAAAGCGGAGAGAATGTCGAGAAGTTCATCCTTATAATCCTCTGCTTCGTTCCAAAAACCACCAAACCAATTTATTAATTCATTCACCGCAGATTTTTGTTTCAATACGGCATTCAACTCGTAATTTTTGGTGAGTCCTGCGTAGGTGAAATTAGACGAGCCCACAATTCCAACGCTGCCCAGATAAGGAATCCCGTCAATGATGTATGCTTTCCCGTGCAAAAACTTATGTTTAAACGCTCGAACTTCCACTTTCTTCTGGTTTATAAAATCAGCAAATTCTTTTAGAAGAGGCGGCGTTTCGCGTTTGTTCATCGCTATTTCTATCTCGTCCCACAATCTATCGCCAATGACAAATTCCCGTTCCTGCTCCTTTCCGAGCAGTAATTTAAATTCTTTTGCGTTTTCAAGCCCGTTTTTTATAACGGCAAAGCCGCCGTGGTTGAAATATGCGGTTACGATGCGGACTACTGGCTCACCTTGCTCGAGCAGTTGATTCAGCACAACACCGAGTTTTTTGCCTTCTGAGTTGTCAATGATGTCGGGGAGTCCTTCGGGCATCTTTCTTCTTCTCCTTAATGCTTCATCCACATCTTATAAATTTCCCCCGCTTTGCTCCGAATATATCCACGGATTCTATCGAACCGCAACTGATTGAAGCCGTTTATCATTCTCGTCTTTTAACCTCGCTGTAATATAAAGTTTTCAACTCATAAACTCTTGTCATCACTTTACCTGTTTCTGCCGCACATCTTGATTTAAGCCTTATCGCTTCATCTAAGTCCATCTCTCCCTCAAGGAGAGCCCATAAATCCTCCCCAGTCATAGCGATTAAATTAGTTGGTCTTCCCCTTGAAAATGCTTCCAAACCTTCCCTTGTAAAACCACTATAAGTTATGAATAGTCCTCTTGACCATGTAGACTTGCTTTCTACTTTCTCCCTAAATACTAAAAGGTCTTTTTGACCAGTCAGTTCTCTTTGCCACTTTGCCTCTATTAAGTAAACATGTCCTTCAAATTCTATGCTCCCGTCGATTTGCTCTCCGACAAGTCTGAATGGACCTTTTGGCTTGAGATTGAATAAATCGAAAAGTTCTTGTAGAAATCTTTCAAAAGCATAACCTCTTTTTTGAGGCTCGATGTTTTTCAGCTTTATCAGTTCTTTTTTCAATTGCTCAAGTTTCTCTTTATCAATTTCTTTCCCCTTTTCTTTTTCTTCTTCCTTTTTTCTCCTTCTTGTCGAAGGCAAAGAATCGAGAAAGGCTTTATCCCATAACTCAGGAATTTTGAACTTTACCTTGAGCAATAGTTGATTGAGTTCCTCTATTTCCTCTCTCGTAATCTCCTCTCCTTTATTTGCTCTGTATTTAATTCCTCGTTTAACAGATTCTATAATCAGAGGACAAAACATTCCCCGTTTAAAATCCAACGTATTTTCAAGCAAATTTGTAATGGCTGGAAGCTTGCTTCCCTTCTGCCAAAATTTTCCTAAGCCCAGTTCGAGAGCGATACCTCTAAAGGAAATGCTGTAGTCCGCATAGGGATGTGGATTACCAGGGAGAAAAGAGTAGAACAACTTGGCAATATCCGGAATTGCTTTTGTCTCCTCCAGTGACTGCCTCATTTTACTCCTCACTTATAGTATAACGCTTGGTATGAAAATACTTAATATTTTCATGCTTATATGTATCTAAGGGGTCATGAAAGTTTCCAAAAGTTTTTGCCACCTAAGTGGGTATCGCAAAGTATTTATGTAGAAAACATCAATAGTAATAGGAAAGATGATATCTCTCTTAGAAAAAGCGGGATTTATAAGAAACTTAAGGAAAAAAGCGTTCTCTTTAGAGAAGAAAGGAGCGGATATAAAAGATCTAATAGGGGAATTAGAGACAAATCAGATTCCTCATAAATTATTATCCAAACGGTCAGAAATAGATTCGCTTGAATTACTCAGTAGAATCCACAAACTTGAAAATAACCACAAATATGAAGAAATGGGAGATCATACTTTTGTAAAGGATAGAATTAAATACGAAGTTAAAACACTTACGTGGGAACTTGACGAAATTAAAAGATTGCACTCTACACTTCATTATCTCACTGAAAAATACGCTACACAAAATACCTTCACTCAGGTAATATATGGGGAGCGGCCAACAGTGATTCAATTTCCTTACACTCAGCAACAAAATTCTAATATTACCTTAAATAATGCCAGTGAGATACTTGTATCCACAACTCCCTATTCTAAGAATTTCCTAAGAAAAACACAGGATAGGATAAAAGATGCAAAAAGTCAAATTTCGAAAAAAGGAAAAAGTTCAGGGTTTAGAAAAGTTGTGATATTGGATATACGGGATGTTCCTTTTGGCTTAGACTATCTAACGAATAAAATCAGAAAATGGTTAGAGATGAAGAACATCAACTTAGATGGCGTATTATTACTTGTTAACGAATTTTCTCAGAAAAATTCTTTCGTTGTTATTCCAAATCCTGCGTCACGAAATTCAATTCATCCAAATGACTATGAAGAAGTTAGAGCGAAAAGCCCATTAACCTCAGAGTGGATATCTGCTATGCCTATGCATGTTAAAGTGAACGTAATTGGCGCGTATAATATAAGCAGGACATCTGATGGTATTTGGTATTTTGGGGATATTGAATTAGGAAAGTCGCTTCTTGCGGATGAAACTGCCGCTTATACGGGCTTTTTGGGACGTTTAACCAACATCCGCAGAATACGATTTTTTGTAAATGAACGGTTGGCATCGGAATTTAGTTTATGAATAAGTGATAGAAGTAGTTAAAAACTCGCATATATCCCCTCCACCCTCTCATTTATTCGTTCCTGAACCCTCTGAAGTTCTTTCCACAACTCCGATTTCTCTTCTTCTTTCTCAGAGGAATACCGCTTCTTCTGTATCCCAATCGCTTCATCAACAAGCGCTTCTATCTCTTTCCGCTGGGTCTCGGTGGGGATGACAATGGGAAGGAGACGGAGAGCATTGAGTTCAAAATCTATTGTGTGACTCAAGAAATTATTCATTATATGCTTCCCAAAATCAGAATTTAAAAATCCACTTAAAAACTTCTCAGATACTATCGAGCTTGTTAAAAATGGAGTCTTATCATCAAAAACCGTAGGAAAAGCAACCCTCACTCTTAAATAGCCAACCCTTGTAAATGTCACCCCTCCCCTGAAATAATAATCAGGATTCCTGATTACAGGCATTGCTGCTCCCTTCTTGCCAGAATTTTCAAATAACCATTTTACACTTCCTCTTGACCAATCAATAAAAAGCATATTTGGAGCCCAATAGATTTCTTCCTGCCCCGTATTCTTCTCAAGCACTATCCACTTCCCTTCACTAATCAACTTCCCATACTCTTCCTCCACCTTCTTTTTCAAGTCCGTATCCAACGTTTTCAAATCTTCAGGCAACTTTGATAGCTTCCACATACTTTTCACATCGCTTTCTTTTTCTGGAATACCACTAAAAATTATCACTCTTCGCATAACCGCCCTTATCCCAAGCGCAAGACTTTCAAGATAAGCCCCTGCGTCAAAAACGTCCTCTTCCTTGATCACCTTGTAGATGAACCCTCTTGGAAACTCCAACTTCTTCTCTCCATATTCCTTCCTCAGTTTATCCAGCGCTTCATTTCTGGAATGCACCTCTAAAAGTTGATGATATGTATCAATGATTTCTTGATACTCTTTTCGGTCTTTCGCAGTTAATTCATTATCCCTCGTTTTTCTCTCCCACTTCTTTTCAAACTCTTCAAGCCTTTCCTCAATCCTTCTCGCCTCTTTCGTGCCTTCAAGTACCGCTAAGAATCTTCCATTATCTCCTGTTTGTAATCCTACTCCACCCTCAGTAATCAACCCCAGAAGAGTAACGTCACCTGGCTTTAATGTCCTCAAATATTTCTCTATTTCCTTTTTGTTCTTCTGTATGTCCTTGCTTGATTTTATCTTCGACCACCATTTGTCGTATAGTTCGTTCATCTTCGGCATGAACTGCTCGTACAGCTTCAGGTTCTTCTTGTTCGGCGTGAAGAACACGCGCTTAACTGCTTTCTTGTAGAGTTCCACTGGCACTCGATACTGCCCAATTGGATCAATTTCTCGTGGGTTGGACACCTCCAATTCCTTATCGCCAATCCTCACGGCATTCTGCGTATCGTATGCCTCTATTTCCTTCAGTCCCTCAAACACGATGAGTTTGTCTTCCCAGTTTCCTTCCCCATTACCACCAACCTCTCTCGCATCCAGGAACGTGAAGTTATAATCTGCAAGACGTTCGCGCTGAGCGATGTAAATAGCAGTGTTAACCGTTGCCTGAAACGCTTTTGGCGTGAGTATAAGCCTTCGAATCCGGTTATCTTGCAATAGTTCTCGCATCCTCTGTTTCCACGCAAGCGTGAGATAAGTATCCGAAGTGATAAACGTTACGATTCCCTTCGGTCTTGCGAGTTCAAAAGCACGGAAAGAGAAATGCACATAGAAGTCGTCAATAAAGCCATAATGAAGTTTCAAATCGTCTCGATAAGGTAATTTAGAAAGTTTCTGCGTTCTTACGTACGGCGGATTGGCAATAACCACGTCAAATCCTCCTTTTTCCGTGAGCACCTCAGCGAAATGTATCTGAGGCAGGAAAAAAGACTTCCCGCCTGATTTCTTCAGGTCTTCTAGAAAGTTTCCTGCACTTTCGGCTTCTTCTCTTAATTTCTTCACCTTCTTTCGCTCCTTTTCAGGTATCTCCTTCGCCCACTTGTATTTTCCACTTATCTCAATTGCTTGCTTTGTTTTTTCCTCTGCCTCTTTGGTTAGTTCCTTCTCAATTAACTGCCATTCTATCTCTTCTGAACGCACACGAAGTTTATTCTTCTCTTCCATGTCTGTTTCATTCAGAAGCTTATCTTTCAGATTCCTGAGTTCCTCAATCAATTTCAGTGTTTCATCTTCACCAAAAGTTCTCTGATACACCTCCTTTCCCAGTAATTTCTTGCCTCGCCAGCTCTCTACAAGGCTGTTCCCCACCCGTAATTTATAATCAAGGTTTGGTAACGGCTCTACAGCGTTAAGTTTTTCATCCACGACTAACGAGAGCCAGAGTCGCAGTCTGGCGATATCTATCGCTTCTGGTTCAATGTCCACACCATAGAGATTGGACTTAATAATCTCTCGTTTTAGTTGTGCATTTGTTACCGTTCTCTCCAATTCCGCCGCCAGAGCTGTTTTCAAGCGGATAAGCTCGTGCATCAGCCCTACAAGGAAAGCACCTGAACCTACTGCAGGGTCGAGAATCCGAACTTCATCCAGCGATTTGTAAAGTTGCTCAGCTTCATCACCAGATAAATCCCCCGTGCTACTATCTTCCACGAGTGCCCGGACTTTATGCCTCGCTATATCGCTAATGCCTGTAAGATATTCCTTCAAACTCTCCCTGCACATGTAATGCACGACGGGACGAGGCGTGTAGAAAGTTCCTTTTGCTCCCCTCTCCTTCTCTGCAAGCATATTTTCAAAGAGTTTTCCGAGCAGTTCGGGGTCAAGACTCACTTCTACCTCTAACGGCGTATTCTCCTGAACCGTGAAGTTATATAGGTCAAAGAAGTCTATTATCTCGCGGAATATCGCATTTGGCAACTTTACATTGAAATTATACTTCTTTTCAAAAAGTCCACCGTTTAAATATGGAATTGTCCCAAACTGCGACTCATTGTTTGGTCTTGGCTCGTTCAACACCTCAAAAAATAGAGGTTCTAAAAAGTCATTATAAAATTTCTTATTCTCCTGCTCGGCTCTGTCCAGCAAATTGCGTACGAATTTCTTATCCCCGTTTAGCCAACCCTTCTTTTGCAAGAAGTAAAGGAAAATCAGCCTGCCGAGAATACGCTGAGCAAAAGTTTCAATATCTTTCTCGTCTTTTAAATATATGTTATCTCTCTTATTTGGCTTCAAAGCTTCTTTGAGATGGTCAAATATCTCTCTGTAGGTTTTAAAGAATTTTTCCGTTACTTTCTCGATGCTGAAGGCGTCAAGATGTTTCGCCCAGATTTGCGAGGCATCCGCTTCGCCCGGAACAAGTTTTAAAGCTCTTAAAACCTCTCGGTCAGTATGATAAACATTATCGCGGTCTATTTGTAGAATCCTGAGTTTCAGTTTTGTCTTTGTCCTATCTTCTGGAGAAAGAACTCGTTGAGGACTTACGAGAACAAGTGGATTATACTTCTCGGTGGTAAAAACAAAAAGGGTGTTTATATGAGGGTATCGAGTGTTGAGCGGTTCCAGAATGGTTCTTACATCAGTTCGGCGTAAGCGTGAGGGTTCCGCTTCAATAGCATAAATCTGAAATTGCGCTCCATCGGTTTTGTAATCGCTTAGGAGGGCAATGGATTTGATAATATCCTTAGCTCGCTCTGGTAGCTCTAAATCTATTTCTTTGTCAAGGATAATCTCTTCCGTTTGATAATTCAAGCTGTTCAGGAACGCCATTAGCGAATGCCTGTCCGTGACATTGGCAATGTTCTCCATTGTTCTAACAACTAATGTGTTAGGCATATTTATCTTTGTCTTTAATTTTCACACACTATCCTCAATATCTCCTCGCCATAATCCTCAATCTTCCTCCTGCCAACTCCTTTAATCTCCGCCAACTCTTCTTCGGTCTTCGGTAACCGATTCGCGATACCGATTAACGTGCTATCGTGAAAGACGCAATAAGCAGGAATGCTCCGCTCAGCAGCAATATCCCGTCGCCACTTCTTCAATTCGTCAAGCACCTCCGGATTTTCCGGTTCGCGGACCTCCTGCTTATTTTTTACCGGCAACAGCAATTCTATAGCTGGTCGTTCTTCCAACGCGTTCGCCGCCCGTTCGGTAAGATACAATAACGGTCTGGGATAGTTCGAGCTATTATCGTGCCGTTTTAGTAAAAATCCTTTTGCTATCAACTGGTCAATAATGCCGACCACTTCACGAGCGGTATATCGCTTTAAGATACCGTAATACGGCGATTCCTGAAGATTCTGGTTTATTATCCGTTTTGATTTCGACCCAATCAATATGTTCGCAAGTGATGTTCGACCGACGCGAAAATCGAGATTGTTTACCAGTTCGAGCACCGCAACCGCAATTCTGGTACTTTCTGCGGATGCTTCTTTTCCTATTCCTTCAGTGTCCTCAATTACCGTTTTATCCACTAATTCTTTTGGTTTCACCTTTGCTTCTGCTTCAATATCCATATCAGCATCCAAAAAGCTCAATGACGGATTGCAAATGCTGCACGCATTGCAGTTTCCGCTATACGATTCACCGAAATAATCCAGAATGAACTTCCGCTTGCATTCTTCGCTCTCTACATATTTTAGCACCTGGTCTATCTTCCTCATGCCGCTATCTTCCACGCGTAAAAAGAGTTCAAGCAGCTCAGTCGTGTCCACGTCTTTTATATCGTGATTGACGCTGACTGGCGTGCAAAAGTCACGTTCTTCTAATTTTAGCCTGCCGGAGGCTTTTAAGTCCCGCAACATCTCGTTTAGGTCGCCTACCGGTATCTGAACCGACCTGCTCAGGTATTCCAAATCCATCCAGCCGTTTAGATTATCCCTGAAATAGCCGTTTCCCATTACTCGTTCCACTTCTTGTGGCTGTTTTAACGATTCCGTGTCATTACGCATTATTCGTACCGCAGCACGTCGAAAAACTCTAAAATGCGTCTTTATCACGCCCATCCGTTCAAGAT
>QBUL01000161.1 GCA_013180605.1 Candidatus Methanophagaceae archaeon GoMg1
GCAAGCAGGCTTCGAGGGGCCAAACCCTCATCTCTCGTGCAGCTTCGTGGCACACAATCATCTGCATACCTAACCACCTCATAGCCGAGTTCTGCCACCGCATCACTGAGCTTTTCGTGGTTCACCATATCAAAGAAGGCTTTTATGTCCGCATCTACGACCCATTCATGCCCCTCGTCTCTGACTGTTTCTATCTGCTCTATCGCCTGTTTCGCACTCTTTCCCGGTCGGTATCCAAAGCTCGAGTCCATAAACTCAGCCTCAAATATCGGCTCGATGACGTTCTTCAGTGCTTGCTACACTACCCTGTCCCTGATTGTTGGAATGCCCAACGGTCGCTGTCTGCCGTCTGGTTTCGGTATATACACCCTTTTCACGGGTTTTGGCACATACCTGTCCTGCCGCGGCAGTCGCTGAATCTCATTGAGATTCTGCTCCAGATTACGCTCAAACTCTTCAATAGTCACATCGTCTATTCCTCCTGCTCCTCTGTTCTGCTTCGCTTTCTTCCACGCTTCGTTGAGATTCCTCCAGTTCCAGACCTTGTCAATCAAGGAATGCCACTTCCTCTTTTTCTTTCGCTCTTTTCTCACCAACCCCCAGCAAGCTGTTTCAATGCACAAACCACCAGCTAAGTCTTTTCGACAACCTACGTAGCGTCTTTCTCCTGAATTTACTTTCGCCCAGTTTCTACTTGATTTGCGCATCTGTTTCACCCATTGGCTGATTTCGCCAAAGCAGGACCCCTTCACATAATCGGTGTTTTATCCTCACGGCTGTTACCAGCCGCTCACTGGCACCGACATCATCGCTACTATGAATCCCTCCGACTTCTCGCATCGCATCATTCCCGCTTTCCCATCCAGGTTATACCTTCCTTACCTCAGAGCCTCCGCCATATTCCAGGACACTGTTGAGGACGATACGAGACCTCCCCCGGTCACCTAACCACCCTTTCGTCTTCATCCCGACCCTAACCAGACATGCTAACCCCCTATGGTAATATCCCGTCTGTTGAGTCCGCATTTACATACGGTATGTCCTTCTCCATAGAGGCATTGAACTTCCCCTGTGGGGAGGAAGGAGGGTCGTTGTTAGCATATCCCACCTCTGGTTCGCTTTTACTTCAGGCTGAAGACCGCCTTAGGCTCTTCAGATTCCCCCTCACGAGGGACACCCTGCCACTGTCGGCTTCTGCACCGATACAGGTAAACAGCACAGGAGGGATTTTAACCCTCTGGCTGATTAGGTTACGAGGCACGCTCACCGCAAACCCTGAAAGGTTTTATTTCACGAGAGAAGAATAACAGATTTTATACGCCATTACAATGTGTTTTCCCATTTCACTTTAGTTTGACAATGTCATATTAGCATTAATTTTAATAAAGATGTTTCTTGGGCATTGCGATAACATGATTATAATCCCGAAAATATCTTTTTTTACCCATCTGAGATTGTCACTGAAAAGAATCTTGGCATCCATTCATTGTGCAAAGAACTTGAGAATAGACAATGTATGACAGGACACCATAGATAGCCTAAGCTACCCGCCCTTGGACGAATTCATCATAAACATTCGTTAGTTCGCTTGCTTTATGCTTCCGGTGCCTACCTGTCTCATATCCACCTTTCCCAACCGTCCGTTATACTGTCTCGTCCTGCCCCCGCGATCTTCTCTCCCGCCTTGGCGTCTGCACTCTCGTCCAGGATAAGCACACCACCTTGTCCTAACCCCGGTGTAGCCGCAATTTCCTCCTGCACCTGCTGTATCACTCCTTGCGCAGACCACGGCGAGTTAGACATGAAATGATGCATATTCTGCTCTGCTACTCCCGTGCTGAACCCAATATTAACAAAGTTACGCCCTCCCACCATTCGTAACTGTCCGCTCATGTAGTTATACGCGTATTCGCTGGTATCACGAGTTTTAGTCTTAAATCTCTCTCGAAATTGCTGCCAAAACCCGAACAAACACTGAGCGAGATTCTGTGTAACTCCGTTTGGTAGCCCCCATCGTTGGGGCTCGAATACAGATTCATATTTTTTTTAGTGCACATACTTTGCAGTAGAAGTATGGGTTATATAAAGTTTATTAAATGTGACATTGTCAAAGTAAACCCCTTCTTCAAATTTTAAAAAATATAGTTTTTCTTTAGCACAAACCTTTTCTTAGAAAGAAAAGATTTACCAACAACTTTTTTACCTCCGGTAAAAACCTTGACTAAAGAAACAAGTCTTTGTTTTTCTTTTAGCACAGGTTTTCTTTTTGTAAAAAAGAAAAAGTGTATGAGAGGCATATTCGTTTTAGAGGAGCAGACAATAAGTAAAATCGCCGCTGGTGAAGTTGTGGACAGACCCGCATCGGTGGTTAAGGAGCTGATAGAGAATTCCATAGATGCAGGGAGCAGAAGAGTAGTTGTGGAGGTTGGCAAGGGCGGAAGGGATTATATCAGGGTAACGGATGACGGATGCGGTATAAGCGAAGAAGACGTAGAAACGGCATTCGAGAAGCACGCAACCAGCAAAATAACGCGTATAGAAGATCTGGCAGCTCTACAAACACTTGGATTTCGCGGCGAGGCATTGCCAAGTATAGCTGCCGTGTCGAGGATAGAACTGAGCACAAGGCACGAGAGCGAAGGTTTTGGCACTTATCTGCGTGTGGAGGGCGGGGGGGAGCTAAAAGAAAGAAGGAGGATAACCCGTGCAGTTGGTACCACCATAGAAGTCAAAAGCTTGTTTTACAACCTCCCTGCACGAAT
The DNA here is from genome assembly GCA_013180605.1 of Candidatus Methanophagaceae archaeon GoMg1. Taxonomy (GTDB): domain Archaea; phylum Halobacteriota; class Syntropharchaeia; order Alkanophagales; family Methanospirareceae; genus QEXZ01. The sequence goes on from QBUL01000161.1 coordinate 2,763, forward strand.
CGGCACCATAAAATCTGAATCTACCGAACTGCGGCATATAATGGACGTGTGCATAAATTATGTCGTAATCTATCCGGAGATAAAATTTGAACTATTCCACGACGAAAAGGAAAAGCCCATAATGAGCACGTTAGGCAATGGTGAAATGTTAGATGCTATCGTTAATGCTTACGGGAGCAGCATTGCCCGGGAACTCATCGGGCTAAAAGAACCCGATTCGCCTGGTGCTTCTTCGCACATTATTGACCTCCAGGTCGGCGGCTACATTTCCAAGCCTGCGCTGGTTTATGGCACAAAAAGGCATCTGCACACGTATGTAAACCGGCGTTTTGTAAGGAGTGAAATCATGAACAAAGCGATAAGGAGAGGGTATGGAACCTTGTTAGCAAAATACACCCAACCTTTCGTCGTTGTTTCTCTTTATATCGAACCAGGCGAGATAAACGTGAACATACATCCAAAGAAGCACGAAATAAGCTTTTACCATCCAACTGAAGTTTTTCATGCCATAGCCGAGTCCGTTTCGGCGACATTGCGCCATGCGGATTTGATTCCCGAGGTTGTTGACGTTGAGAAAGAAAAGACTCGGGAAGCCACGGCGGGTGCTGAACGTGCTAAACTCTTTGGCGTTCCTGATGTGGGGCGGTGGGAAGCAATAGAGGCACTGCAAACTTCATTTCAAACAGATAGTACGCCAGAAATCAGCGAAAGCCGTGCGGAAGGCGATAGTGGTAGTTTGGACATACGACCTGCTCCGTTGTATCAGATTCTTGATAGTTATATCATAGCACAGACGGAAGCGGATGATATGATTATGGTAGACCAGCATGCCGCGGCTGAACGAATAAACTTTGAGCGGTTAATCGGGAAGTACGGGCAGCGGATAGACAAGCAGGCTCTTTTAAGACCTTACGTGCCCGAACTCAGTCCACATCAACTCTTTTTGCTCCGTGAGAATGAGGATACGCTCAGGGACATGGGATTCGACATAGAGCAGTTTGGCGAGGGTAGTTATATTATACGTGCAATCCCCGTGGTTTTTTACCGGGTGATAGGAGAAGAGGAGATAATGGGTGTGATGGAGGATTTAGTGGAAGAGAGCGGTAAAAGGGAAGATAGAATAAGGATTTTGTTCGCTACTGCGGCTTGCAGGGCGAGTGTAAAGGCGGGAGAGAAGCTATCGTATGAAAGTATGCGGCAGATAATGGAGGGATTAAAGAATACAAAGATACCCTTTACGTGCCCGCATGGAAGGCCAACGATGATACGGATGAGCAAGAAAGAAATAGAGAAGAGGTTTAAGCGGAGGTAGGAGGTGACCACATGTCTTGAAAAATACCAAATTCTTGTTAAGTAATGGCTAAAAGGTTACACATTTCAGGGCTCTAATGCTGTGAAAAAGGGAATTTTAAAAAACGCCTGTGGCGGAAGTTTCTTCTTAGGGTCTCCACTCTATTTCCTCTTCTCCCTCGGCATGAATATGCAATACTCTCATTCCTGTATGGCTCACACGAACCACAGTTCCTCTTCGCTTGCTCTGAGTGTCAAATTCAGGATGTTTTAGAAAGCGGCGTATGAAACTCGCTGTTTCATACTGCCCAAGTGTCAGACAGACCACACAATAGCCAGCGTAACATAGCTGATGGTCATAGAAATCTAAATCACGAGTGAAAAAGGAGGGTCTGCGAAGCTGGTGTAAGAGAGGAATAATTTCTTCATCCTTCATCCCCCGACGCCCAAGTTCATGACCAATCTGTTGCGTACGAATACGCCAACTCCGCAATAGTTGTCGCTGACTTTCTGGAATATTCTCGTCCAGTATATTCATACGCTAACAGGCTCCTGCACTAATTCTTCGGCATGAGCTACCAGCACCTCACGAGCCAGACGAACAGCTTCTGTAATTGCCTCCCTGGTCAGGCTTCCACGCCATTCTTCTATGATTGCCTCCCATGCCATTCCACTCGCAACCTGCTCCAGCACATCCGAAACCAGGATGCGTGTTCCACGAAAGGTTGGTTGCCCATGACAACTTCCGGGATCTGCAATGACATAGCGTCCCCAAATTTTGCTTTCCATCATCTATTCCCCCTAAAAATTTATTGTTATTGTATATAAAGTATAACTTCCTTCCATTTAAGACGCGGATTTACACTGATTTACGCAGATTTATTTTAGTTTAACCGTGTTGATTCTTATCATCTGTGTTAATTAAGCCCTTTCAGGGCTTGCGGGAATGTGGGCAGAGCCCACAAGCGTTAATCTGTGTCTATAATTTATTTTCTGTTTTCTATCGGACTTTACTCCCCGCGGGCACTTCCATATCGGGATGCAATAAAATCGGTCTTCCGTTGACATCCACGGCTAAAATCATCCCCTGACTTTCCACGCCCATGAGCTTTGCAGGCTTCAGATTCACCAGAACGGGAATGAGTTTGCCAATTAAATTCTCAGGACGGTATTCCTCTGCAATTCCCGCAACCACCTGTCGCTGCTCATTTCCAATATCTACTTCGAGCCGGATTAATTTCTTGCTCCCCTCGATTCGTTCCGCATTCACTATCTTTCCAATCCGCAGGTCGAGTCTTGCAAACTCGTTTAGGTCTATTATCTCTTTATTTCCCATTTCTCTCCCCTCACTCGCATAATTATATCGCTAATAAAGCACTAAACCATTACCGTTTACGTTTTCTCCTCCTGTCTTTCTTTTTCCTCTTAGTTCATAATGTTAACTCACAATCCTTTTGAAATCTTCATCGTCCCAGAGATTTTTAAAATCCTCGTCACTTTTTGCTTCTTCTTTATATTTAGCATCTAAATCTATTGCTTTAGACAAATTTTTAAGCGCGTTTTCTTTATCGGCTTTTCGGTAATATGTACAAGCCTTGTTGTACCACGCAGAAGCGAAATCATGTTTTAGCCCTATCGCCTTATCATGGGCTTTAAGTGCTTCATCGTGACGACCAAGTTTGCCAAGTACAACTCCTCTGTTATGCCATGCAGCAGCATAATCAGGTTTTAACTCTATCGCCTTATCAAAAGCTTTAAGTGCTAATTCATATTCCCCTCTCTGATAAAGCTCAGCTCCACGATTAAGGTAATCCTCAGACTTCAATGGAAGCCCAAATGCCTCAAGGAATTCTATTTTCCTTCCATAATCATCTAATATCTTTTTTTGGTCTTCTGATAGAGCTTCTGGAAGGGGTGGAAAACCCATAGTTTTCTCTCTTAACGTGCCCACCTCTTCTTCCGTTTTTTTCAACCTTTCAATGATAGGTTTCGCCTCTTCTGCGTCTTTCTTGGCTTCGTCTGCATATTCCTTTGCTTCATCGGCACTTTCCTTAGCTTTCTGCTTAAATTCTTTCAATTGGCGACTTTCGAAAATTCCCCATGCGGCACCTATTATAACTATTAATGTTAATAATGCCACCAGCACTCCCATTAAGGTAGCAACTGTATTGAGGATACTTATAGACCTATCAAGGCTCCGCTGCGTGTGTTCTAAAACATCTTCGTCACTAAATTCACTCTTTGCTGGCAAGCTTGAAGGATGGGAAATATTTACTGTGCCATTTCCCTGTCCCCAGGAAGTATGAGTCAAACAACCGATAACAACTATTATCAGTAATATGCGTATCAAAAATGCTCTTCTTTTACTCATAGTATTTACGCAGTTTATAATGGTCTAAGTTGATATATAAACATTATCTTTTACAAGCACCATGCTACGAATTACGATAACATTGAGAACATATTCTTTTAGTTTTTAACCTATAGGATATAGTTTCAGTAGCGGCAGCTCCCACAAGTCCAATATGAACTTGCCGGGTATCTGTTTATTAGGCACGTCTTCTGGATTTTCAGGATTGACAATAAATCCACTGATGGCTTCAGTCCATTCCCGAGCTCGATCAAGTACAGCAAAGACCTTCTTCTTGATCTCCTGTCTTTCGCTTATAGAACAATAATTATCAATAAACGCCTCGATTATCCTTCTCTGGTCTTGGATAGAAAGTTTTTTCAATGTATCTTCATAGAATCCGACGTTCAAATGAGCCAGGAGTTCAAAAACAGGAATGCCCACCGACAATTCGATATTTTCCCTCAGGAATCTTACCTTCGTCATCAACTCCTCATGAGATAGTTTAAAGCATTCCTGGCATCTCCTCAGAATCTCACGTTCACCACCAAAGAAGACGTCTATATCTCTAAATCTCAAACCCGCTTCACTAAACAGCCCCATATCTTCTAATTTTATTTTTGTACTTATGTTTTCTTTTATCGCCGGAATCTCATCCCTGTATATCGCATGTTCATAGTCTATCAGGTTACCATGAGCGTCTACATTCCCGGGATGAGTAAAGCAATGGTAAATTCCAAGTTCATGGGCTGTTCTCAATACCCTGCCTAATTTTGCCACAGCATCAGACAGAAGCTCAACATGGTCAATCCCTTTCATTATGGCGAGCTGGCGTACTATTTGAAAAAGGTCAAGCCTGATAAAAGGGATATAATCTTCACCCCATCTTCTGAGAACACCGTAACGGATAATTTCAGCATCATAAAAAGTCCCGTTTTCACGTTTCTTCTCCTCTTCAGCAGTCAGAGGTCTCACTTCTATCTTTGAACCTTCTCGTTTTAGTAACGCCATTCCAACCTCGTGATACTCCGCCTTAACGCTGCCCGCTCCTCTTTTGGCAATGTCGTTTAACGCTCTCGCCTCTCTCTCACCGTGCTCCTTCAAAAGCAGTCCACGAGGTTGACCACTTGCAGGCACTATCTCGTCGCTGTATGGCAAGGTAAGACCCTTGTATTCATTGAGTTCGTTATCCGCAACGATAAAGTAAGCCCGCTGGCTGTGAGATTCAAAAGCGTGCTTCCGTAACAGCCTTCCCTGGACATCCTCAGGAAGATAATCCGTATGCGAATATGCTATTTTTGTCGTCGGGTCGAAATACGCTATCCATTGCCCTAATGGTCTTACTTGCTGCCATTCTGTCATTCGATGTCCATATAAAATGTCTGCGATTTCTTCTTCCAACGGCTGTTTTCGATTCACTTTTTATTCAGCGGATTCGACTGCCCGCGGGCACTTCCGTATCAGGATGCAATAAAACCGGTTTTCCGTTTACATCCACGGCTAAAATCATTCCCTGACTTTCCACACCCCTGAGCTTTACCGGCTTCAGATTCACCAAAACAGGAACGAGTCTGCCAATCAAACTCTCAGGATTGTATTCTTCTACAATCCCTGCAACCACCTGTCTCTTCTCATTCCCAATATCTACTTCAAGCGTGACTAATTTCTTGCTCCCTTCTATTCGTTCTGCATTCGCTATCCTTCCAATCCGCAGGTCGAGTCTTGCAAACTCGTTTAGGTCTATTATCTCTTTATTTCCCATTTCTCTCACCTCACACGCATAATTATAGTCATTTCAGCAATAAATAGTAACTAATAAACCACAAGATTAACACAAGAAATGCGTGTTAATTAGGGGTAAAATCGACAATGGGCCATTGAAACCTGATTTAGACTGTTGCTCTCTCGTGAAAATCTGTGTAATCTTGTGGTTAATAATTAATAATTTTTGGAATGACTGTGCTCTTACTCTTTCAGTTTTTTCCGCTGGTACCCGGAATATATCGCCCCAAGCGGGTTATGAGCGAGAACGCGGTCTTTTACCGCAAGTGTAGTTACCGGCGCCTCAGAGTATTTTGTGAATAGTATATCGTGTCCCATACACAATCCAAGAATGACGTTCAAGTCGGTTTTTTCTTTGTTGAATATTTTTGCCTGTCCTATTGGGTTGCACATCGTCTCTTTTCTAAATGTTTGCAGTTGCTCCAACTCGAAATCTGATTTGTCAATCCCGCATACCTTGCAGCAGACTGAAGATACATCGAAGTGTTGAGATAGAATATCGCATATTACTTCCGCCTCATTTTGCAGTCCTATGCAGAACGCAACACCCAGTTTTTTGTAGCCCATCCCTTTCGCATATAAAATCAACTCCTCTATGCGGTTTTTCTTCATGTAATACCTTGATTCAATATGTGCAGAAACCCTGAGCGACTTGAGAACTCCCGCATCGTCTTTATATGCTCCCTTGGCATCCTCTGCGATTCCCGTGCAGTCCTTTCCCGTATAGCACGCTTTTTCTTTACAGTCCGCACAATTCATAATCTTATATAAAGAATATCCCCAGTTATTAATAGTGAAGGAACACTTCTAACTGCGGAAGACAGGGCATATAAGATATTCGGTGTGGGATACAGAACAATAATACGGGACCTTGATATTCTACGGAAGAGAGAAGAACACATACCACTAAGATCAACCCAAAAGGATATTGGTAGGACTACCACCCACAAAGAGCAGATAGTTAAATAGGGGGGTTAGAAGGACACGAGCCTGCTTACATCAGTAAAGCAATAAACCACTCTGTTGATGCCGTTTCCAGATATTTGCGGTCGTTCAAAAGGGTTGTCACCCTAACTTTGGATGGAAAGGATAAAACGAGTATTGCCTTCCTGCTTAGTATATCAAAATTCCTGCTCTGGATATCGAGAGCTTATCCGATTTTTAGCACTTGATTCTGCTCTAAGAGTAATCAGGCGGAGACCAATATTCCACAACACAGGCACGCTAAACACCATTATAAGCCCCAAGATAGCCAATTTAGTTTTAAGTTGCTTCATTGTTAGATTAAACGCTTCCTGGATTTTTTTAAGAGTTTCTATTTCCGCTTCTTCAAGCTCTTTATCCGTTTCAAATTGATTATATATCCTAAAATATTGTTTGATTAATGACCCTTTCTTTTGTTGTTTAAGAAATTCTAATTGTTGGTAGGATACTGCATTGTTTTCTATTATTTCGGTTTCAACTTTAGCAATCTCGGCTTCCAAAGCGGATTTACATTCTTTGCACGTATCTAATCACCTTTTTAAACTTAATTTGCTGAGGATATATTCCTTTCCGCAGGTGAAGAGGGCTTTTTCCTGGATTTTCATCGTTCCCATCACGCCCACTAAGATATCCCTGTTTTCAGCACCCTTTTTGGTTCTGAAACATCCCCCCTATTTCCCTTTGTCGCACGCCCGGTCTTAGAGCACGCTCAGCGACATTGTTTGTATGGTCTACACCAGGAACGAGTATAAAAGTGAACCGTTCATGCATGTACTTCAATGCCCGCTTCGCCAGCTTTTTCACTGCGTGATGATTCCATTTACCCTCCTGCGTCACGAACTTCTCCAGTCTGTCCACAAATTCGGCATACACCCCACTTCTTTTGCGTCTTCGAATATCTGCAATAGTCCTTCATAGAATTCAATGGATTTTGGCGGTGGATGCTTCCGCTCAACGTTCTCCCTCGCAGGTACTATCGACCAGCATTTCTGCTTCCGTCCCGGCGCGCCGTCGAATGATGGATAGAAGTCCTGCCCGCTCACACCGTCATAGTCTTCTCCGAGAACTTTTATCACCTCTTTCTTTCCCCTGTTCTTGCTCGTGAGATATAACACCGCCTCCTTTGAGACAAAAGCCCAAAGCCACCTGTTCCTTCCATTCACTCGCTGCCCGGTGTCATCGTAGTTGCAAATCGGGGATTCCCGCATCTCACGCTTTATACGCTTGTATTCACCGCCGAAGAGTTCAGCATCCTTCTTGAGGTAGTCAACCACCGTTCCTACTGAGACTTGAGCGTTGTAAGTGTCATTCATGAGCGTTGCAATCTTTCCTTATGGCAAGTTCATCTCATACCTCAGATAAGCGATGTAAAGGAGGAAACGAACGCCAAAATGGCGATTGCCTATTGTCTCCGGGACTTCGGGATAAACAACCTTGTCACAGTGCTTGCAATTATTTCCTGCAACTTTTCCATAATCGCCGAATTCTCTTTGTTCATCATCCATTCCCAATTTGGGCTCGTTTAGTTTATGATTTTCGGTTTTTAACGATTATCACACGCTGTTTTTCATTCTGAACCGAGATAATTTCGCAAACTGCTATTTTATCAATCTGCGAGACAAGATGCGAAGAATCAATAAAATTCCTAAATGAGCTGTTAGATGACTATATGTCAGAACTGCCCGAAGAAGGTTTTGACCACACAGAACGCGACTGGAAGTACAGAAATGTGGACTTCTTCCATCTCTTGGATTGTATGGTAAGGCAGCAGGATAAAAGGGCAATACATCATATCAAGAAGGCAAGGGATTTCTTTCCCGAAAATGTGATAGAACTAAATTTTATATGTAAGAAATGCAGAAGAGAATTTGACTGCGACGTAGGTAAAATCTCTTTCCCCATAGAGGAAAACCGACCTCGTTTTGAGATTTATGGCAGAACTCGAATGATACGGAGGAAGATAGGGCATTGCCAAAAAAGAATTACAAAAGATTTAAGGAGATATTCCAATTGTGGTATTGAGGACATCATTGGCCATGGCAGACCGCATAACAGTTGGTCCACTTAAGAGCTCTTGTATATCATCTAAATTTCCTATGTCATCTTTAAAGCTTACATAATTGAACAATGCAAACCCATCAGCTCCATTTTCTCTGGCTGAGTTTACTGCGGTTATAATTTGTTCTGGCGTAACGTCAAAAGTCTCTTTACCACTGGTGTCATATCCTTGAATACCTGCTAAAATATATCGTGAATTATACCTACTCTTATAATTGCCGATAACTTCCCCAACCCATTCGGGATCGGTAGATCCCCCCCATAAACAGTTGTCGCCATGATAAGTCATAGGCATTAATACATCCACATGATTTGATATTTCTTCTATATCTTGTCCTACTTTATAAGCCCAGTCACTTGAAAATACATCGGCAGATAATATCTTATTTTGTTTTTTCGTAATGTTTTCTACATCTTTAACAAAATCCACCACCGCTTTGGCAACATCAGGATCTCGTCTGTACTCATTATTAGCGTCATCACCTGCTCTTATATAATCAAGATTTATTCCTTTGATTCGCGGATATGTTTGCAGGATTTCTGTTACAATAGAAAGCTCATATTCTCTGACATCCACATCATCGGGGTTAACACTATGTTCTGACTCTGGTTGTAAAGACAAATTCAACAATTCCGCTCCGATACGATCTTTAAAAACCGGTACCCACGCATGGACTTCAATATTGTTTTCTTCACATCTGTCAACTAAATATTGCATGGGATCAAAGTTTTCCTGTGTTATAGCTCTTTTAAATGGACCATAAACTAATTCTTGATGATTTTTACTATTATACATGAGGATGCCAGATGCCCATTGAAGCTCTTTTGGCCTGTCGGGATCATAAGAAGCGCCGTCATTTTTAAATCCAACAAAAGCCATCTTTATGCGGTGATTATTTAAATCTCCAATAAATGCATCCACTACCGACATGATATTTTCTGTTGTCGAAAGCTCATCCATACTTGAAAATAATTGATAGAGGGATAAACGAACAAAAACGCTTCTAAATTCAATATTTTTAGTCGCATTCTGAACATTTATTGATCCACTATTACCGCTTAATGTTGGTGCTATCTCTTGTTCATTGCTCGCGCTCGCTATAGCTTGCCCGGTAGGTGGTATCATCCCTATCAAAAATACGCATAGAACCAAAAAACTCAAACCCACCCGCATTATCATCTTCTTCGCCATCATCTTTCCATCTCCCGCCGGATTTTATTCGTGCTTGGGGTGACAATAAAACATAGATCGTAATTGTAACACTTAAAACTTTCCAAGTTGTGACGATATAATCTTCCACAATCTTTCTAACGTTCAATCAAACTTCAAGAAAGCATAATATCCAAATAAAATTGATTATTGACACAGATTAACGCTGATTAACGCAGAAGAAATCAAATCAGTGTAAATATAAAGAATTTGGAAGGAGTTTGTTGAAAAAAAAAAGCCGGTTCTGGAAAACCCAGAGCCGGATATTTGATTGCATACGAACAATGTTCGTATATCCTTTGAAGCTCCAAAAAAATAAAAGGAGCTATTTGTTTTTGTTCCAAGTGCTTTTACTTTTGTAGTAGCTCTTTTACCTTATCCAATTCCTCGGTTGGTAATGAGCCTTCCCCTAGTAGATATGCATTAACTATATCTCTACTGTGGAAATAAGCAACTGTTGCTAACTCATATGCCTCTTCATCTAATTGGACTGTTTCTATAATCACCGGATCGTCTATTATGTCCAGTACTTTGAAATGAGCGTCTTCGGGATGTAGCCATCTATGGTATGTTGCCAAAAGAATATAGTAATACAATCTTCCTAGATCCTTATTGGACTCATTGCATTCAATACACTCAAAGCATTCTGTGCACTCATTGCATTCATTGGGGTCAATGCATTCACTACATTCATTGGATAACCAACATTTTGCTTCCGCGTCTGTATCTATACAGGGGATCTCTTTTGCCTGAGCAATTGTCAATCCAGACGGGGCATATTCGCTTTCGTTAAATCCCACTGCCTGATGCACCTGCAGAATCGCCTGATAATATTGTTCTGCTCTTTCATCCGTTCCTAAATCTATGTCATTACAGATAAAGCATTCCACGCTTACTGCCGGAACCATGAGAAGCGCGATGGTTACCACAGCGAATACCGGATGGCGAATACCGTAATGCAGTACGTCCGAACAATTTGGACAGCACATGTTATACATTTTTCCTATTTCACCTCCTAATTTTTTTTTAACCTTTTTCCTTTCTCGATTACCATTCCCATGCCAATGCCTCAGAAACAGTAACTACTTTAATCTCTGGTCTTTCGCCAATCAAATCCAAAACATCTTTGAAGAACTGTGTGTCGGTAGAATAGGGATTCCCGGTGCTATCTACTTTATGAGCGATAAACACAATCCATCCTTTGTTTTTTATGGCCTCCTCTATCCTATCAGAAAGCGCTGAAATCGTAAGTCCATCTTTGTTATAGAGCGATACAACTTTAATATGATAGTTCTCGTAGGGATGATAATTAACTCCCCAGCCGTCATGACAGGATTCGTAGCATTCTTGGGTAATATTCATTGTATCTGTGTCGATTACAGTATACGGCGGTGCAAAACTTTTTACTGTAATTCCATTAGCGATAAAGTCATCTCTGCTTCCACAAGTTTCATCTCGTGCTTCCTCTAACGTAATATTAGTAAGGACTGGATGCGTTCTTGTATGACTGCCTATTTCCCAGCCGTAGTGGTCTTGCAGGATTTTGCATTCCGTGAAATTAGCCCATGATACGCCTGTAATATAGTATCTCGTTGCTTTCATGTCATACTCCTCTAAAAGAGGAGCAATGTACTCCAAGTGGTTTGGATTGTCGTCATCAAAAGTAAAACTCACTAGAGCAGATATGTTCTCTTTTTCATTGTTTGTTCTTTTCTCTTCTGTATCGCTATGACAAAGGTTATCACTAACAAATTTCGGATTGATGTCCCCGAAGCTCGTCTGTTTAGGGAATTCCCTGAACAGTTTTATGCCAAAATTATAGGCCGCTGAATGGAACAGAATAACCCTGTGATTCTTGTCTTCTTTCAGCCATTCTTTTAGAGGTAAATAGTCAGCTTCGTTGAATATTCTTGCGCCTATAACTCCTGCATTTTGCTCTTTTGCTTCTTCTACGAGATTGCTGGTTTCTCCAACATTAGCATAAACCTCTGTAACGGAAAGATTTACATTATAGACCTTTTGCAGTGCTCTGAAATATCTACTTGGTGTATCACAATACTGGTCTGGATACAGTCTATCTGTATATTGGGCTATGATTGATTCGTTAAGCGATATCACTACCGGTTGATCCCCGATAACAGCGCCGTAATCTGTTTGCCTGATCGGTGCACTACCCAAGATTTCTGTCTCTATACCAAGTTCCTCTTTGTAGTTCATTAAGGTGTTAGCAAATCTATCACAGGGCGCATAGCACTGTATTCCGTTTTGAGCCAGATAAAGAGCTGCTTTTGCTTTATCCGGCATATCCATACATGCAATTGATAGGTTAATTTCATCTCTTTTTAGATACGCTTGTTCGGCTACGGCGTTAAATCCATGAGTATCGTACATCACAACATATTCACGCCCATTTTCTATAACGAACTCGCATGTTGGATATTCCGCTTTGTCCGGACAAATCTGAAAAACAAAATGCCCTTGTCCGTCTGAGCCATAGTAATAGCCGTCCTCTTTCTTAATAGCAATACTGGGCGTTAATGGAACAACTGATACATTTGCCCACTCCATCATTTCTGCTGTTCTGGCACCTTCCATATAAGGTACTACCTGCGAAGAATCCTCAGGAACTCTATCAACAGGAACTCTGGTGTCAAACGAAGAGTTGTGCCAGACATGATCCCTTATTACTCTATCTACCTGAACTCCAATGACTTCTTTGTCTGCTGTTCTGAGTTCAATTTTAGAAAGACCTATGACCATCTTTGTAGGTTTTTCATTAAAAACCCGGTGCTCCCCAGAAATGCCAACATCCTCTTGTCCTTGATTCTCTTGCGCTATACATTGTCCTGCATATATCCCACACGCGAATACAATACACCAAAAAAGAACCAAAACGGTTAGTGTCCCTTTTCCCATTTTTCTAACCTCCTTTTAAATACCCACTCATTCAGAAACGCTTCAATAAACAAGCAACAGTTCACAATACTCAGCACGAAGTAGCACGGCACACCTTTAAGAATCTCTATCTTGCTTATTTTTAGTTTATGGCCTTGATAAAGCACAGAAGCTGTCACAATAGCAACACCTGATAGTAACAGTAATGGCATTATAGCTTTAACAGGAATTATTAGACTTACTGGCGATGTCACTACTATATACTGAGTCGGAGGAAATGCTATACTCCAAAGTAGTAGAGCATAAAATATAACCCCCACAAATCCTTCGATCAAATACGAATAAAGAAAAACTGCTAACTTTTTGTTCTTCCAAATGTCCTTTTTATGCACAGAGAGATTTTGGAAGAAACTTCGTAACCATCGGCTTACTTGTCCTTTATATGTTTTCCATGTATCTGGATCTTTTGGAAAACAGATGGTGTCCGCGCAAAACCTAACCTTCTTCCCTTCTGTCAGCAATTGCCATGTTAAATCCATATCCTCCGCCATTGTTCTATCTTTAAACCCGTATTTTTGCAGTAGTGCTGTATTAAACATGGAGAAACAACCAGAACAGACAATCGGGATGCCTAAATACTCCTGTGTCTTTTTCCGCATGAAAAGACCATAAATATACTCAACGGTTCTGCCAAGCTCCCAAAAATTTTTCCTTACCTGCGGAACCACGAAGCTACAGGCAGATGCAATATCCTGTTCTTCAAGAAATCTTAGAACCATTGTTTCTATTGCTTTTGCGTCTAAGATTGTATCGGCATCTATTGTCGCTGTCAGCTCCCCTTTCAAATAAGGCAGCGCAAAATTCTGTGCTTGCGCTTTTGTTCCACTATTAGACGGTGTTCTAATAACTTCAGCACCACATTCTCTTGCTATCTCCTCAGTCTTATCAGTTGAACTGTCATCAACCACCAAAATCTGTACTATATTCGGGTAGGTCTGCTGTCTAATACTGTTTATAGTGTCAGCTATGGTTTTTTCTTCATTGTAGGCGGGTATTAAAACAGTCACAGTTGGGTTTTTCATGCTTCCGTCTTCTTTTGTATCATAATCAACCATTACCCTATGATCACCCCCCGCTTTTACATTCGCCTTCGAGTCCCCCTTTCTGTTGTTACTATGCATTGTTCCCTTATATGGTTACCATATGTGGTAAACACTATAAAAGGTTTTCGGTTTTTACCGATTTGTTACCCAAACGGGTAACATCATCTGTTCTGTTTTATGCTGAACTCTCTACTGGCGGTGCAAACGGTGATTCCGAAGTGCAAGCGGAAATTGCTGCTGAATGAGATTGTGCGGAGGTGAAATTTAGGGACTTCCGATATGCTCGGAACGTTATATGAGATACCAGAACCGTTTTTCCGTGAAAATAAAGAAGAAGCAAAATGAACGAAAAAAAAGAGAAGGAATTAAAAAGAAAAAGCGCAAAGCAGGAGGAAAACGGCCTGTCAAAAGTAGGTGGTAAGAAACATGACAGGACTAAATTTTATCTGTAAGAAATGCAGAAGAGAATTCGACTGAGACGTGGGTAAAATCGCCTTCCCAATAGAGGAAAACCGACCTCGTTTTGAGATTTATGGCAGAACGCGAATGAAACTGAAGAAGATAGAGCATTGCCAAAAAAGAAAAAGAAGAAGAAAATTTCTGACGATTTATGGTCTCTAGCGGTTGAGTTTAATGCAGAAGAGGGACACTCTTGTAGGTGAAGGGAGTGTCTGGAATGAACAAAAAGTTATTAATATTTAAACGTAAGAAGGCAAAAGAACTACACGAGAAAGGTAGGAGTAACCGCAAAAAAAAGCACGTCATCTACTGGCAAGCAAAAACAGTGTAGGTAAATGGGTGCAGATGGATGAAAGCGAAATATCAAGTGATTAAACCGAGGCGGGGAAAAGGGGAAATCGAGAAAATACACGCCTGAAACAAAACAGCAAATTATAAAAATAAGAACCGATTTAGAGAAAGAAGACAGCTATTTTATCGGTTCAAAGGTGGTAAAGGAAAATTATGAAAACTAGACGGGCGAAAAAGTCTCAAAGTCCTATGTAGATCGAGTAATGAAGGAGGCAGGAGTGGTGAAAAGTCCGGGAAAGAAGAAAAAGGGGCGGAGCAAATACATGAAATATCCGGATTATACCCTGACAAAACTGGGTAAAAGCATGAGGAGTAGCTAATTTTATCGGTCCGAGGTATCTCAAAGGCTCAGACAGCAGAATTAATTTCCTCTCTTGCAAATACACCCGCCCGCAAAAGCAGGGAATAGTAACAAGAATTGAAGGACAGACTGCTGGAGAGACGATAAAGGCATTGAAAGAAATATGGGCGATGCACCCGATTCCTGAAGTATTTGCGAAGCGTTTTGATTAAACATAATCTGATAAAAAAGGGGTATGTTAAAATATCCCACCTTTATTTGGAAAATAACCGCATCGGATTTCCTTATAATAGCGGATGATTATTTATCCTTGTCTTCATCACTCTCCCTTCAACCCCCAATCCACTCCACACCTCTCCTAATCTCTCTCCCTTTTCCTCATCCACCAGAGCAACAAAAGAAGGTCCCGTCCCCGATAAGCTCACGCCCTGCACGCCGCATTCCAACGCCTTCACCATCGGCTCAGGGTCGAAATTCAACGCCGCACAATATAAAAAACCATTTAACGTCATTGCCTCTTCAAATCGCTCCTCCAATGCCAATACATACGCAATATTCACCCAGGGAGCGATCAATTTCGACCTTTTCACATCTGTATCAGCAGTAAACGCTTTTTTTCTCGGAACGAGAACGAGAACCTCAAAATCCTTCTTCACCCTCTTTATCAACTCCCGGTTTTTGTTGTCCGTGATTACAAATCCGCCGAGCAAAGAAGCACAGGCATCGTCAAAAGCTCCTGTTATTGACACACCAACGTCCAGAGCAGCATCTACACCCATTCTTATAGCATCCAGCGCATTCGCTTCTTCACCTATCGCATCCAGCGTAGCAACCACAGCCGCATTTGCCGCTGCGCTGCTGCTCTTCAACCCACTTCCAATAGGTATCTCGCTTCTCGTGTGTACATAGCCACGTAAGGGCAAATCAAACTTGTTGAGCACCAACTCCATGCACTTCTCTATCAATCTTGTATCAGCATCAGCACTCTTTTCTCCTTCTATCTCTATCTCTCCTTCTATACCGCTGAAATCGTCTCCTAACTCCACTTCCGCATACGTCCATAAGTCAATGCCAAAAGCAGAGCCTTTGTAGGTCGCTATTGCATTTATTACTGTCCCAGCACCACTTGCTTTTCCATACCCTTTCCCTTTTGCACCCATTATCTCAAATCTTAACTACCTTCTTTCCATCTCCGGTACGTGCTGTAGTCAACGTATTGCCGGTGCGGGTTTTCAATCTGCTCCTTCACGGTGATTAACTTTTCTCTCCTGCGTTCTATTTCGTCGGTAACGGTAAAGATGTATGCATCGCTTCCCGCCCCGGAACCGTAACTCGTCATAAGGATTTTATCACCCGGTTCGGCTATATCTAGAACAGCGGATAAAGCAGTGGGACACGAGCCCGAATATAAATTGCCTATGTGTTTCACCACCAGACCGGGTTCAATCTGCTCTCTACTAAAACCTTCGTCTTTCGCTACCTGGTACGGGAATTTAGCATTTGGTGCGTGGTTGGCAACATATTGAATGTCCCCCGGGGTAAGACCGCTTAGCTTCAACGCAGCTCGCATAGCCGTCCCAACATGTTTGAAGTAGGCGGGGATTCCCGTGAATCTGCCACCGTGTTGTGGGTATTTTGCTCCATCACGCCGATAGAAATCGGGTGTGTCGGAGGTGTAAGGAACATAGCAGTCTAAGGTTGCGATGACTTCCTCCTTTCGGTTACCGAAGATGAAAGCGGTGCCACCTGCACCGACAGTGTAGTCCAGCGGGTCGCCAGCCGCAGCTTGCGAGTTGTCGGCTCCTATGACCATGACGTATTCTCCGCCGAATGTGGGATATGCAACTAAAGCAGCAGCATCTATGAATAAATCCGTCGCTGCCTTACATGCAAACTGCGCGTCAACACCACCAGAGAAGAACCCATCCTCGTATTTCTCGCCTAACTCGAGCACCTGAGAAACGGTGGACATAGACGGATTGACCGCGTAAGGTGCCGATTCAGAGCCGATAAAACACTTCTTCACCCTCGCCCCGTCAATAGCACTGTGGATGAGCGCTCTCTTGCCCGCCTCCACGGCAAAAGTAGTAGTGTCCTCATCAGCAAAGGGTAAAGTTCGTTCTAATACACCCTGTGCTCCCGGAGGCTCGTTCTTTATCCTGAACTTAGGAAGGTAAACGCCGTATCCAACGATTCCGGGTTTGCCTTTGTCTCCTCTTTTTGAAGATGAAGAAGATGATGATGATGATGCTGGCTTGACTGGCTTGTATTCCTGAAATGGATAGTAATCGTCTTCAAAAGAGAAGTTCAAGCTTGAGTAGTAAATGAGACCACTTGCTCCATCCGCGTAGATTTTTCTGAATCGCGGCACCACCGCTTTGCCAATGAATTCTGTGACGTCAATCTCTTCCGGCGGAGGGACATAGTCCGTTATTCTGCCCGGGACTTTCAGGTTATCGTTTTGAAAATGAATTATCCCGGATAGGAAAGATTTTAGATACGCGAACTTTTTTGTGGGTCCCCGAATGACGTTACCCGATAAGAGCGTTCCATGCTCGTAGAAGTGGTCTACCTCACGCATCCTGCTTTTCCTTCCTTCTATATCGCAGAATGACTTTGGCGGGAAGTAAACTCGACCACAGCCGAGGCATTTCGCTGCTCGGATTCTATAATCAATGAGTATTCTCCTCCTTGTTATTGGCTCGCTCATTTGTTTACTAAACTCAATATTCTGAATATAATATAAATTGTTTAGAGTTTAGGAATTGGGGTTTAGGATTTGGATAAATCCTTCATCAAAATATGAACCGTGGCGATTCCTCCCGTGCCGCCTATGTTATGTGATAAAGCCACGTTAAGTCCTTCCTTATCTACTTGATTCCCACCTGCTTCGGTTCTCAGTTGTTTGAAACATTCGTAGACCTGTCTGACACCTGTAGCGCCTACCGGGTGCCCGTCAGCTTTCAAACCACCGCCGGGATTGACCACCATTTCTTTATCTCCATTCACATAAGGGATGTGCTTCGATTTTGACCCTTTAAATGATTCGTAACTGTCGTGAATAATCTTCCAGCCTTCTCCCTTCTTGCAGAATCCTGAATCTTCCAGAAAGAAGGTTTCCTCTATCGTGAAACAGTCGTGAGCTTCAGCAATCTGAATATCTCGCATCGTCATGCTCGTTCTTTTCAAAACCTGCTCCATTGCCAGTCTTGTCGCTTTGATTCCCGTGAGGCTCTCTCGGCTGCTGATGGACACGTCATCCGTGGCTTGCTGGCTCCCCACCACGTAGATAGGCGTGTCTGTGTATTTCCTCGCCACCTCGGGGCTGACGACCACAAGCGCTACCGCACCGTCTGAAACAGGCGAACAGTGCAACATGCGAATGGGGTCTGCAACTAAAGGCGAATTGAGTACGTCATCTACCGTAAACTCTCTTCTGAACTGGGCATACTTGTTGCCAATGGCATGATGATGATTTTTACACGTGACGAAAGCAAGGGCTTCACGGCACTTGACGCCGCCGTCCGCATCACCGTAATCGTGGATGTACCTTGCCATCATAGTGGCATACAGACCCGCAAAGGTGTAGCCTGCATCAAATTCGTGTGAGTCGCCTGCAAACATCAGGTCGTCAAGGATTTTTTCCGAACGGTCGGTCATCTTTTCAAATCCGCCCACCAGGACAACATCGTACTCGCCTGCCCGGATACCGAGACATGCATTGTAGAGTGCTGAGCCCCCGGAGCCGCAAGCTGCTTCCGTATGGCTCATAGGAATGTTCATACCCAGTTCCCGTGCCATGTATCCTGGCACGAGCGCAAGCTTATTGGTAACTTGATAAAGAAAACTGCCGAAATAGCATGCCTGGATGTCTTTACGCCTCAAGCCGTAATCAACCGATTCCATAGCTTTAATCCCTGCTTCGGTCAGCAGTTCTTCAGGATTCTTGTACCAGAGTTCACCAAACTTAGTCCGACCTGCACCAACAATAGCTGCAATTGGTTTGAGCTTTTTTGTACTGTTCATGTACTCTCCTATCTCCAATAAAAGCTAAAAGGTTTACGTCATATAAATAAAAGAAAAAACATATTAAGTTTTAGATGTGGAATTTATTTGTAATTTGGTGCTTGATGCTTGCTATTTTTCCCCATGCTTCCACTTCTGTACCCCTCGAGGTCAATAGAGACGTAATTGAATCCGAGCTTTTTCAGTCTCTTAACGATGTTATCACGCGTTTCCGTATTGAAAAATCGTTTTAGTTCGTGCTTATCTATCTCTATCCTCGCTATTGCTCCGCGATACAATCTAACCCTGACTTGCTTGAAGCCCTTGTTATCCATTAAGAAATCCTCCGCCGCCGCTATCATCTCAAGTTTATCTACCGTTATCCGCTCACCATATTCTATCCTCGTCGCCAAACAAGAATTTGAGGGCTTATCCCAAAAAGGTAAACCTATCTCTTTCGCCATTTGCCTTACTTCGGGTTTCGTTATGCCCACTTCAGCCATAGGGTGCCATATCCCTTCCTCTTCGGATGCGGCAATGCCAGGACGGTATTCGTCAAAGTCGGAAAGTGTAACGCCTTCCGCGATTGTCGTTATACCCTCTTCAGCCGCAACGGCCTTCAGTATCTGCGAAAAAAACTTTTTACAATAATAGCACCTGTTATAAGGATTCATAGTAAAAGCTTCGTTTCTCAGCGGATAGGACAATATTATCTTGTAAGCGATGCCGGCATGGTTTAAAAAACCCTTTACATGTTCTAATTCCCTTCTCGGGAGCAGGTCGCTGGCTAGAGTTACCGCCAGGACGTTTTCAGCCTGCGCTTTATGAGCAACCGACAACAGAAGACCGCTGTCAACACCACCAGAGAAAGCAACAAGTATCGTCCCCTTCTCTTTTATCCTTCTTCTCAATTCCTCAAGTTTCTTTCTCGCTATGCGCTCGCTCGAGTATGGTACTATCATTTCGTTAAGGGTAAGAGTCCATCTTTAAATTAGAATTCAAAAAGAAAGTTATCTTTATCAAAGAAACTTTATAGTTTATAGTCATTCCGAAAATTGTTGGGACCAGTATAGATTTGGTGCACTAAAAATCGAACCGAAAATTCTGTAACACTG
>QBUL01000187.1 GCA_013180605.1 Candidatus Methanophagaceae archaeon GoMg1
CAAGGTTTCCGAGAGCAGTGCCTTCACCGCGTCTGTCGCCAATCTCCTTAGCAATAGCGAGAGCCTGCTCATAATATTTAATCGCTCGCTCCACCTGCCCCAGGACATAGTAAGCAAGTCCAAGGTTTCCGAGAGCATTACCTTCACCGCGTCTGTCGCCAATCTCCTTAGAAATAGCGAGTGCCTGCTCATAATATTTAATCGCTCGCTCCTCCTGCCCCAGGTCAGAGTAAGCATTTCCAAGGCTTCCGAGCCAGGCGCCTTCATTTCTTCTGTCTCCAATCTCCTTAGCAATCGCGAGTGCCTGCTTATAATATTCAATCGCACGCTCCACCTGCCCCAATAGATAGTAAGCATTTCCAAGGCTTCCGAGACCAGCACCTTCACCGCGTCTGTCGCCAATAGCCTGTGCAATCTTAAGCGCTTTTTCAGAATACTCAATCGATTTTTTATAAGACCCGATTTGACCATATAAAACCCCCAGAGAACCCAGCAAGTATCCGCTTATTTCAGCCTCAGTTGAAAGCTCGGAAAGCAGTTTCTCTTTTAGCTCTATACTTCGCTTGATATCTTCCAGAGATTTATATTCAGTCTCTAAGGCGAATTCAACCAGAGCAGGTCTGCGCTCTTCAGTCATAGATACTTCCATAAATTCTACCACACGGTTTCTGAACGCGAAGAAGTCAGGCGCCTCAAGACTGATACGAGCAAGTTCCTCTTCTCTTACCCAGAATACCGCCTTGACATGGTGCTCAACAAGTTCTTCACGCTTAAAATTCAAATACTGAAGCGCTTCAGGAAATCCTTTATCCATATTACGAACGGAAAAAACATAGTTGCCGGAGTTCATTGAAGAAAAAAAGGCGGGCAGGTCTTTATTGCCCCCTGCGTCCACGCTTACAACTTCGAGCCCCTGCTCAACCAGCGCTCTCTTAAGCGATTTCTCAACGTCACTTCGCAAAAATTCACTCAGATACATGGCATATCCAAAAAATCAAGAAAAATCATAGAAAAATTGGAATATCCTCTAAACTCTTCCTAAACAACGTTTTATAAACCTTTCAGATGGATATTCGTGAATAGTCGTAGCGATTATTTCCCCTGCCCCGTATTCAGACACAACCAAAATCGCTTTCGTATTCTCCTCTTTATCGCCTTTTATTCTTAATATTACTTCTCCTTCTATCCCCACCTCGTCGAAGTAACCATCGCACATGCATTCTCCTTTTTCCACTATCACTGCTACTTTATGCTCCTTTACCACCTCTATTCTTACCCTCCTCTTCTCCATCACGTATTCGGTTTTTATGGGAAGCCAATTGTATGCGTCCTTGTTTGAAAGCGCACCGGATACTAAAAGAACACCTCCCGCCTTTACAAAATCTTTTATACACTCACTATTTGCTCTGAGTCCCTTTAGTATTCCCGAATATCGTTCGTTCCCAAATCCCGCTGGCACTATCACTAACTTATAGCCGGTAAATGAAAAGAACGGAGCAAACAACAGATTCGGCGTTATTAGCTCACAATCAAACCCCTTATCGGTGAGGTGCTGCATAAAAGGCGTATCTTTATCCCATAATAACGCTATCTCTCTTTCCTTCACTTTTTCTTTAATACCACTATATCGGGTCGTGGTGAAGCTTTAGAGCCTGCAAATTCCTTTTTGCATCGTTCGCATAATTCCCTCGCCGTTAGCGTGACCACTTCTTCGCTTCCCGGCAGCTTTCTCGCATATACAAACTCCGGCTCTACGCCAACGGATTTGCTTATCTCCTCTAATACCGCACTTATCTTCTCCCTGAACACGTCTACATCGTCATATTGCAATCCACGCAGGTCTGCTGCGAAGCCGGTACAGCCACACACCATCCCGAATACTTTTGCTTCCGGCACGAATATGTTCCCTATCAGATGCCTCAGCTCTTCTTCAAGCTTTTTCCTGCCTTCACTTATCTCTTCCTTCATTTTTCTGCAAGATATTTTATTGCATATAAAGTATAACTTCCTTCTATTTAAGACGCGGATTTACACGGATTTATTTATTTTGTCATTTCACCACGCTCAAAACCTTACTCGTCAGCTCATCGCAATACCTGCATTCATCGCATATCTTTTTGCACCGTTTCCATTGTTTTATGCTGCCATCCAGGAGTTTGTTATCCAGGTAAAACGTATAGCTGAGTTCGGAAGGGCAATCAAGAAGTTCAAGCAGGTTTCCTTTAAATGACCGTCGTGAGTATGCCGTCATGCAATTTATTATCCAGTTCACCGTGTTTGCTCTACCCGCAATCTTGAATTTTTCTATCCCTATCTCCTCGTATTCCTTCATATCCTCGGGTCTTATCCACGGCGACCTTATGATCTCCGATGGCTGTCGCATGCGAATGGATATGCACTTATCGAAATAGTAGTCGCCAAAGGTATTCAGTGGCTGGTTCCGTGCATTCAAAAAAGAAGATCGGGGGGTGGTTATGTGCGAGAAGAGGTTGAAATGCGCATACCGAAACGGGCACTTATAAAGACAGGCTTCGTTCACAAGTATTCGGATGTCGCAATTCACGGCTCTCAGTATTGCTTCTAATGTTTGGAAGTCCCTGTTGATGTTCGTGTCCACCGTGATTGTATCGGCACCCAGGTCCTCAAAGAATTCAGCACGCTGCGGTGAATCTACATGCGCTACACACGAAACAACCGTCTCCATCGGGAACTCCTTCAAAAGCTCAATTAGATACGGCTCTGCCACGGTAATACCATCAACATCCGCCTTATTCAATTCCCCAAAGTACCACTCAAACACCTTATAACCCTCGAAGGTAAGGTGATAACCGCCCAGGCATGATGCATTTATCACAATGTTCATCTTTATGTCGTGCTGATGCGCATAAGCAGTCTGCTCTTTTATCTCTTCAATAACCGCTCCGTGGAGCATCGCTCTTCCGCTGCCTACCACTTCTGGAGAGCCCGCCATGTAAACCTCATATACGTCTTTCAAACCCGCTGCTTCTTTTGTTTCTATTATCTCCTTCAATGCGGGGAAATGACCCGGATGCGGGACTATCACTTTCATTTGATACTGGTCAATACCTCCTGTGTAAGTTTATCACAATATCCACATTCGTTACAGATTTTTTTACAGTTCTTCCATTGTTCTATGCTCCCCTCAAGCTTTCCGTTATCCACGTAAAACACGAACCTTAGCATTTGAGGGCAGTCCAGGAGTTCAAGCAAGTTCCCCTTGAACGACCTGTGAGAATACGCCTTCATGCACTCTATTATCCAGTTCACCGTTTTTGTCCTCCCGGAAAGCTTGAAGCTCTTTATCCCTATCGCTTCGTATTCCTTCACATCTTCGGGTCTTATCCACGGGGACTTTATTATCTGCGTGGGGTCTCTCAGACGGATGTTTATGCATTTATCGAAATAGAAGTCGGGTGCGAATAGAGGAGAGCGAGGTTGGTTTAAACTGCTGAGATGCGAGGCGAGATTGTAGTGAAAATACCTGAAAGGACACCGGTAAAGGCAGCCTTCGTTCACTATTACCCTCACGTCACAGTTAACCGCTTTTACTATTGCTCTCAACAGCGGGAAATGACGGTTTATGTTCGTGTCTACCGTTATCACATCAGCCCCAAGGTCTTCAAAGAACTTAGCACGCTGTGGCGCATCAACATAAGACAAAACCGATACAATGGTTTTCATCGGGAAATCGCGCAGAAGCTCCACGAGATAGGGCTCTGCCACTATAACACCGTCAACGTCTGCTTTATTCAACTCGCTGAAATACCACTTGAACATCTTATAGCCCTCGAAGGTCAGATGATGGCCCCCGAGACACGTGGAATTCATTACGATATTCATTTTTATATCGTGCTGATGCGCATATTCGGTTTGTTCCCTTATCTCATCAATAAGCGGTGCATGCAGTACTCCTCTTCCGCTTCCCATTACTTCCGGCGAGCCGCCCATGAACACCTCTTCCACTTCCTCTAATCCTTCTTCCAACTCTTTTGCTTCTATTATCTCCTTCAATGCGGAAAAATGCCCGGGATGCGGAACCATTAGCCTTGTCATCGGTCTATTAAGAATATCAGTAGTTCTATAAAAATCATTTAAATTTTTTTCTTTTAGCACAAACCTTTTCTTAAGAAGAAAAGCTTTACCAAAAGAAGATGGAAAACTTTCTTTCACAAAGAAAGTTTTATCAACAACTTTTTTACCTTCGGTAAAAACCTTGACTAAAAATATTTCCATGTTTTTTCTTTTAGCACAGGTTTTCTTTTTTACAAAAAGAAAAAGTGTTATGGCAAAACTATTTCGAGAGACGCAAGGTGTAATCCCGGCGTGTGACGTAACCACGATAGAAGAATTCCAAACGTTAATTGAGCGGACATGCTCGATTGAAGGAATCGTGGGATATAAGGTAGGGTGCACACTTGCGTTACGCTACGGATTACCGAAATTGGCGGAGATAGCAGCAGAGCAGACCGACTTGCCTGTGATATATGACCATCAAAAGGCAGGCACGGACATACCGGCGATGGGGGCTAAATTCGCAGAGGTGTGCGCAAAAGCAGGTGTAAAAGTCGTTATTATTTTCCCGATGGCGGGTCCTGCCACCGAGAAAGCGTTTATCGAAGCCGCATTTAAAAACGGGTTGGTTCCCTGGGTGGGCGGTGAAATGACACATGAGAAGTACCTGCATAGAGAAGGGGGATTTATTAACGCTGATGCACCAAAAAAGATATACAAAATCGCAGCAGAATGCGGTGTGGAATATTTCGTAGCTCCTGGAAGCAAACCCGGTATTGTTGCGGAATACAATCGTTTCCTATCGGAAATCGTGAACGAGCCGAAGTTTTGCATGCCCGGGATTGGTTCACAGGGTGGTGCGATAAGCAAAGCTTTTGAAGCAGTAAAAGGTAAAGAAGCGTATGCTATTATAGGGTCTGCGATATACAAAAGCAGGGATATAGAGGGTGCGGCGAGAAGGTTTTGCAAGGAGGCAATGGCGTTCTTATAATTGCTCACAATCGGATGAGGGGGGAGGATGGTTGAGCAATTAACTTGACAATCTCTCATTTCAAAATCTTTTTGTCTCTCCGGGAATATCCGAAAATCGCCCATCTTCTCGTAAAATCCGCTCCCTTCATTATCTGTAATATCTCTCGCATCTTCTCCGCATTTGAAAGGCAAGTTTCAATTAAAAAAGGGTAGTGCCCTAATTAAGAATAGTTAATGAAAAGAAATCTTGCCATGTCCATAGGTGGTCTGTTAACCCTTCTAACATTGCAGGTGAAGTTCTTCTTTTGAACTCATTTATGAAATCCCGAGAGATTTAAAGAAAAATCATTTTTTGGTAAACAACTTCCTTATCCCCGCGCCAACCGTCTCAACCTGATGCTTGCCTATCTTCTCTCTGCTCTCTTTCAAGAACTGGATACCTCTTTTGTATTCCTCAACCCATTCATTTGCAACCCCACGTTTTCAGAGACCATTAAAATTGAGTGCGGACGCTGCTGTTCATAGCAGTACAAAATACATAGGTGGTCACGCAGATATTTTAGGAGGTGTCATTGTCGGAAGAAAAAAGCAGATGAGCGGTTTTGGTGGTATGATCTCTTTTGGAATCAAGGGCGGAGGCACAGTCTAAAAATCTAGTGATTTATCACCGCGGAGAGCGCAGAGTACGCAGAGTTTTAAGATGATTTTATCCTTGTTGAGTTTCCTGATGTCTCCGCGTGCTCTGCGGTGAAATTCAAGGATATAGAGATTTCACTAGAAAATTCGACAGTGCCAAGGGCGGAATAGAGGAGGGACGCAAGCTCATGAACCGCGTTGAACGGTGTACTTTAGCGGTTAGCCTCGGGTACGTTGATACCGTAATACAACATCCGGCATCTATGACCCACGCGAATATACCCCGAAAGGTCAGGTTGAAGATTGGGATAACCGATGATTTGGTGCGACTCTCTGTCGGTATAGAAGAGCCAGAAGACATAATAGCAGATCTGGAACAAACATTAAGCTAACCGACTTTACATATTTAAAGGTTTATTCTCCAGCATTATATGTGGTATCATAACGATTATAAATTTATGGTAAAAGTCTTGGGTCACAGAGGCTGTGCAAGCATAGAGCCTGAGAACACGATTAGGGCTTTTAAGAGAGCAATGGATTTAGGTGTGGATTTTATTTAAAGATTGTAACGAAAGAAGGGTTGAGCAGTAAAGTCATTATAGTTTCTTTCTGGCACGATGTATTGAAGAGAATTAAAGAGATAGAACCGGAAATAAAAACCGGAGCTATCTTTGTTGGCAGACCCGTGGATACAGTATCAATAGCAAAAGCAGCTAAATCAGAATTGATATGCCTGAAACACAAATTCATTGATGAGGAAGTCGTAGTGGAATGCCACGAAAATGACATTGAAGTCAATGCATGGACCGTGAACGAGATAGAGGATATAGAAAGGATGAAGGAATTAGGTGTTGACATAATAAGCAGTGACCATCCAGATAGGGTCTTAGAAGAATTAAAATCATAATTTTGAGATACATGAAAAATGGGGAAAGAAATAGCCGCATTCGATTACGAAGAGGAAAGAAAGAAGTTCAAATGGGATATTCCTGAAGACTACAACTTTGTTGATGTTATTCGAAGATGGACAGACGATAGAACAAAGTTGATGGCGATTACTGAGCATCCAGACGGGAAGGTTGAGAAAGCAGGATACTGGGAAGTATGGGACAGTGCCATGAGATTTGGAAACGTCCTGAGAGATTCAGGCATCCAGAAAGGCGATCGGGTTTTGGTGATACTTCCGAGGGGAACGGATGTTTATACTGTGAGCACCGGTATCTGGGCAATAGGCGGCGTTGTTGTTCCTGGCACAATAATGCTCAGGAGAGCAGATATAGAATATAGGATTTTAGATGCCGGGGTCAAGGCTTTAATTACAAGTGATTCAACCGTTGCTGATGAGGTAGATGCAATTAAAGGTAGAATTTCAATTGGAAACCTTTTCTTTTCAGGTCAGAGGGAAGGATGGCGGGACTTCCGGCAGGAGGTCAATTCGGCATCAAGTACTCTAACGCTTGAAAAAATCAAAAAAAGTGATCCCTTAGCCGTCAACTACACCTCCGGGACTACGGGCGCACCAAAAGGAGTGTTACACACTCATTCATTGATGTACTGTTTCGATAGGCTGAATAGATATTACTGGTGGGATACACAACCAGACGAGCTGTGCTGGGCAACAACAGAACCCGGATGGGCTAAATGGTACTGGGCACCATTTGGGGCTATTTTAAACGCCGGCGCTACAAACTTCCATTACTCGGGCAGATTTGAACCTGAAAAATGGTTTGAGCTGCTTGCTAAATGGCGGATAAACAGGGCGTGTATGACTCCAACAGAACTCAGGGCTATGGCAACCATTGATGATGCAAACAGGAGATACGATTTGAATGACTTGAAGGTCATTTTAACTGCTGGAGAGCCCTGCACACCATGCATTATTAGATTCTTCGATGAGAAGTTTGGAGTATCGGTTAGAGAAGGTTATGGGCAGACAGAAACTTGCGTTATTGCCTGCAATTTACCAGGGATGGAGATAAAGCAGGGGTCGATGGGCAGGTTTATACCCGGGGTTGAAGGAGCAATTGTGAATCCTGAGACAGGAGAACGAGTGCCGGTAGGTGAGAGGGGAATGATTGCTGTTGCTAAGGATCATCCGATGCTGTTCAAAGGATATCACAATAAACCAGAAAAAACTGCTGAATGCTTCGTTGGCAATTGGTATTTAACTGGAGACCTCGCAATGATGGATGAGGCGGGATATATATGGTTTGACTCAAGGGCTGATGACGTCTGTATAAGTTCGGGATATAGAATTGGTCCATTTGAGGTTGAAAGTGCAGTTGATTCGCATGAGGCAGTGCTTGAATGTGCGATGATTCCAAGCCCTGACCCCATAAGAGGAGAGATTGTTAAGGTTTTTGTTGTCTTACAGGAGGGACACGAACCATCGGAACAACTTATCAAAGATATTCAGCAGCATGTCAAACGGATAACTGCCCCGTATAAGTATCCGAGAGAGATTGAATTTGTTAAAGAGCTCCCAAAAACTATTAGTGGTAAAATTAAGCGTAAAGAGCTCAGAACCAGGGAGTTTGAGAGAAAAAGGGATGTAATTGAAAAACTTAAAGAAAAAGGGTTATGGCTGAGGTTGGACTAGAGTCGCAGAGTAGGAGGGGGCATCGGCATGGGTGCATGAGGCTATAGTTAACCTACTTTGGTATTAAATAAGACGTATATATTAAAAAATTTATGTTAATTATAATGACAGTAACTTTAGATGGAATAATTAGTTCATTAACCAATAATGATATTGTCGCAGGTGCAATTTTAGGAAGTATTATAATCCCCTTAATTTTTTATTTAATCCTGTTTTTGCATAGAAAATATATTTCATTATTACCTGCAAATTCTCTTCTTGGACAATTTAAAGATAACGAAATAGAATGTTTATTTTTTCTAAAAGAATTATACGATATTCAAAAATCCAATGAATATTTGTTTAAAATTCCTGATTTCTTTCCACCTCATACTACAATGAAGGAACAAAGAGCAATTAATATACCAAGAGTTTTTGCAAAGGCAGATACTGAGTGTTTAAATGACGTTATGAATGTTTTGGGAACGGTTGGAAAAAATAAAAATATAGAAATTGCAAGTATAGAAACAGATTGGGATGTTTGGAACAAACCCCTCATTTCAATTGGTGGGAATTACAAAACAGAAAGAATTTTAGAAAGATGCAAACCGATTTACGTTGAGCAAGGATTTGCAGATATAGATCTAAATGGGAAAAAAGAAAAATCGTATTATTTTAAATTAAAAAATAAAAAAGAAAAATTATTTGCAATTATACCTGATGATTATGGGATAGTCCACAAAACAAAAGATATATCGACAGGAAATGATGTATTTTTTATATTGGGTTTAGGTTGTTTAGCGACTGAGTCTGTTGGAAGATTTTTTAGGAGTCAATTTTTACAACTGGGAAAAATGTATGGTAATAGGCCATTTGTTGCAATAATAAAATCTAATTTATATGAAGGAAAAGAAAGTTATGTTTTGTATGATTATTACCCTGAACCAACATTTATTAGAAAAATTGTTTTTCCCATCACTTGGTTTAAACATTTTAAGCCTGAAAAAAAATATACTTAGGAAATAGCATCTGCTTCAAAATCAATAGACTAATATGGTACAGACTTTGTGATCTCGCTAGAAGATGTTGCTGAACAAAGATACACGAGAGTCACTATACCCCGTACTTAACTTAATTACGAAGCCTGCCTGATATTATTTGGCATAAAGGTATGTAAAAGCATTTCGTTTTTTTCTCTCAACAGTTTTCCTCATCACCATACCACTGCATGACTTCTGTTTGCGAATCGTTGTGTTTAGCTATACGAAACCAGGAGCTGAGGAAAACAGCGACCAGCGTCTATAACTCATGGATTTCTTCAGCCGCTGTACGGCGAGGTCCACGGCAACTTCCCGAGGCAGTATCCCTCTGGCTGCCGCATCCTCCAGCACCAGCCGGGTATTGCGCCGCAGCCTCTCCTCGATAGCCTGAAATGCCAACGACTGGCAGGCTCTTTGACACTCCATAGCCGCGCAGATCACGCCACCCGCGTTGGCGATAAAATCGGGAACGCAGAGCACTCCTTTCTCGTAAAGGTATTTTTCCGCACCGTAGGTGATGGGGATGTTGGCACCTTCGATTACCAGCTTGGTTTTCAAGCGGTTTACGTTTTCCTCATCAATAACGTCAGGCTGCGCCGCTGGAATCCAGATATCGCACTCGATGTCAATCACTGCGTCACGGTGGAGCTTCTTTCCGTCCGGATAATCGGCTACACTCTTGCCCGCCTTCTTCAACTCGATCAATGCGTGGACATCAAGCCCTTGGGGATTGTAGATTGTCCCCCGGGAATCCGCTACACCCACCAGCATGGCACCCTTTTCCGTGAGGAAGCGGGCAGTGTGTTTACCCACGGCACCGAAGCCCTGGACTACGACCCGAGCCCCTTCCAAATCGAAGTCACAGTACTCAAGGGCGACATCTGTGACGTGGCTGATACCCCATCCAGTCGCCCCGATCTCGTCGAGGGGTATTCCGCCGAATTCGCAGGGCAATCCCACCACCCTGCCGATCTCATCCTTTACCCAGGCCATGCATTCCTCATCGGTACCCATGTCCGGAGCGAATATATACTCTTGAATTTCTCGCAATGAGCTTGCAAAAGCCCGAATCAGTGTCTCTTTTTCTTTTTTCGGCATCTTCGGATCACCGTAGATCACCGACTTGCCGCCACCGTGAGGCAGATCGGCAGCGGCGTTCTTCAATGTCATGGTCCGTGCCAGCCGGAAGCACTCCTCCGTACTCACGTCAGGAGCCATGCGCAATCCGCCAATCGCCGGCCCTCTTGCTACGTTGTCCACCACCAGAACTGCCTTCAGCCCCACCGAAGGCTCATAAACGTGAATGACCTTTGTCGGTCCTAACTCATCCGCAAATCTAAAGATGTCTTCCATCAAACTATTCCCTCGCATCTAAAATTCTTTTATGTTCTTATATGTTGAAATGCTTACCATGAGTTTAATCCTTATGAGTGGAAAGCATGAATTTATATAAGGCATAAATCAGAGAGAGAATAATGGGCAATGTAGAATGAAAGGAAGGAAAATAAAGGAGAAAGAAGGTTCAGCCATAGTGATGTATATACGAAGTACTTCAGATATACTGCCAAAAGGGAAGGATATACGAAATTCGTATATACCTCCAAATTGGAATGATATGCGATGTATTGCGGATATAACTAAGTTAAACTCAATCGAGAAAGAGGGCTAAAATTAAATGGGGGACAAAAATTAGAAAATGTAAACAAAGTTATATAAATTAGAAAATAATCTTAATTTATTATGAAAGATGCAGATGAATTTTATAAACCTGCGATTAAGCAAAAAGTATTAATTGATGGAATTGCAGGCGAAACAATAGCAAAAGGCTCTACAGGAAAAATAATTCAAAAAGGATTTCTGACTTCAGTTCAAACTAATTTTGCTTCTATTGCTAACAATCTAACATCTACTTTTTATTCGTATAATTCAAAAGATTTAGTTAATAGTTCATTAATTATTATCAAAAAGGATAATACTGCAAAAATATACTCTAAATTTCCTTTATCTATGTTAATGAGAGCTAAGAAAGATATTAAAAAGGGAACATTAGTAAATAGAGAAGATATTTTTGATATTGCAAAACTTGAATTTAAGGATTCTGTTTACGAAGTTAACATTGAAGCTGACGATAAAATCATCTTTATTTTTAGGATGGATTGGAAATTCGGCATATTTTTTGACTTCACTAAAAAAATAGATTCGGGAAAATTGAAAGAAGAGTTAGGTTATTGTTATAAGCGTTTATTTTTTTATGATTTGTACGCATTTCTTGAAAATGAAAATTATTTCAATGATTTAAGAGCGGATGGATGGTTTCCATTTATAAGAATTATTGGAAGAAATTTTGATACGATAATGCAATACTACAAAGAAGACAAAAAACATGACTTCCAAATTGATGAATTAATCTCAGAATTCACAAAAGAAAAAATTGAATCATTTACACAATATTGGTGGAAAAAACAATTATTTAATGATAAGAAAGGAATCATTGAAGCAGGAATTAATTCTTTTTTACAAAATGATAAAAATGGATTTATTACATGTTTACATACACTTTATCCTCAAATAGAAGGAATTATGGGTTTTGATTATTTTAATGTCAATGGCAAAAAACCTTCATTTAGAGAACTTATAGACCATATAAAACAAAAAGCAGAGTCTAAATTTAACACAGTTTCATCAACAGGATTTCCTACGGAATTTTATGAATATCTAAAAAAGACTGTTTTTGAAAATTTTGATCTTGCAACAGGAAAGGTTGATTTATCTAGACACACAACATCCCATGGATATGCTAATGCAGATGATTTTAACAAGGCGAAAGCACTCCAAGCAATTCTAATTTTAGACCAAATATACTTCTATTTGTAATTTTTGTCCCATCGATTTAGTTCTTTATGTATCGCATTCGCTCTTTAGATAGAACGCCCTCTTTCTCGACTTTGATTTTTCCCTTCGGGACGTTGCACTAAAAATCAATCCTAACGGAGAGTTCAACAGGGATTATGAGGTTACGAAGTCTTGCAGACTTCTCCACCCAAATTCGCCTAAGGCGAACTTCTCATAATCCTGATGTTAAGCAAAATTAAAAAGATACAGGAAGAATCAACGTATGAACTCAAAAATCATCATTACTTTGTCAGCTTTTGTTTACAGGCTTTGTATTTTTTTGATTTAACTTTTGCACTTTGCACTTTTCATTTTGCGTTGTCTGCTCAAAAATCCACCGATTTTTTAGCAGATACGGTCATTGTAACACCACTCTCGCATCCACTGCCACTGCCCCCTCTTCATAAACCAAAAGGGGGTTTATTTCTATTTCTTTTATCTCTTCTATCTCCAGTAAGACCTCAGACAGCTTCATAACGGTGGATGCCAGTTTCTCTATGTCAACCGGCTTCGAACCTCTGAATCCTGTCAACAGTGGGTAACTCTTTACCTCTCGCATCATATCAAAAACCTCTTCTCTGTCCAGCGGTGCAAGCCTGAAGCTCACGTCCTTCACGAGTTCCACGGCAATGCCCCCTGTGCCGAACATAACAGCAGGACCAAATTGCGGGTCCCTCAAGCCCCCTATTATCAGCTCTATACCCGTGGGGACGGTCTCCTCTAAAAGAAAACCCGCTATCCTTGCCTTTGGTGCTTTTTCTGCAAGATTCTTCTTCAGCTCCCTCAAGGCAACGCTCGCTTCTTCGCTGTCTTTTATACCTGTTATTACCCCACCAAACTCCCTTTTATGAAGGATGTCTTGCGATACCACTTTGAGAACAAGAGGAGGAGTAATCTCCTTTGATTTTATTGCCACATCATCCAGCCCTTCGACCAAAACCGATTTGGGCACCTGTATGCCCCATGCAGATACCAGTGCTTTCGCCTCCGGCTCAAAGAGGGCTTGCCTGCCTGCGTTTAAGGCATTAATGACGAGCTTTTTAGCTTCTTCTTTGTTCATTGTACATAAAGTATAACTTCCTTATATTTAAGACGCAGATTAACACGGATTTACGCGGATTTTAAGTTTAATTTTAATATTGTTGATTGTTGATCTTTATCATCTGTGTTAATCTGCGTTAATCTGTGTCAATAAATAAAAAAAATTGAGAAATAATAGAATAAGGATAAAAAGCAATGTTAGCGCGCACGATCAGGGCAATATGGTTATGTTTAGCATACTTCTGTATTAGTAGGAGACCAACCAATGCAGAATATTGACCTCTATTACGAGTCTCTTAAACAAGTATACGATCAAATTGAGAGCTGGGAGCATAATCCTTCCTTACGCGAGAGATTTGTAGACTGGTTGGTCGGCATAAGCGGGGTCCTATTTGTTCTATCGCTAATACCTATATTCCCTGCAATACTTGTATTTGTTGGTAGCCAAACAGGTCTTGTCATTGGGCCTATCAATTTAAGCGTGGCCACTTTTGGACAATTCATACTCGTCTGGATCATCACCACTGTGGTCACAGGGCCTATTCTTGGATTAATGGTTTGGATAGACAACAAAGTGGATTCCGCAGTTGAAGAGTCAAAGAGACCGCCACAAACACTTTCACCAGAACAGCTAACATTCGTAGCTGTTTACGAGAGCTACAATGAGCTCAAGACATTCTTCGTGAGTCATATTGAACAACACGTCAACAACTCCTTGAAAGCCTTGAAAAGAATAGTGTCTCGTAGAATGCTATGGCGAGCTTCGCCTTCGGCATTACATATCATTGGAGAAGATATCGACGTTGGCCCTCACGAACGAGAACTCTCATACCGAGAAATGTATGTGCGGGAGCATCGCTCCTTTCAGAAATCTACTTCTAGCTTGGCAATGCAAGTGTCAGTCGCTCAATCATTTCTGAACATCTTTGAAAAATACGCTTGGTTCCAATTGGATACTGCAACCAAGTCTGTACTTCAAGCGCTCATATCATTCCCTGCTAAGATATACTATCGCCTTTTAGAGAAAGAAGACCTCCCAATCGTTCTTAGCATTTTGGAGAACCTGAGCAAGTTTATTTACGCTTATCTGCCGGAACATCAAACCTATATGGAGCCCGAGGCGCTTCAGAGGTTACAGAATGATGGCCGCAAAGCATTAGATTCTTTTGTGCAACAAATAAATGACCTCGCCCCTTATCGGCCCGTCGTGGAAAAAGGAGAAAAACGGCTAAAACCAGAAATCCCTCCTCTTGGTTTCAAGAAAAATTTATCGAGGCTCTACGCGGACAATGTTTTCTTCAGATTCACACTCTGGTTCATAATCATTCTGCTGCTTACCTCAGGAATAGTGTATCTCGTAAATCAACGGGTAGCACAACTAGACATTAACGTTATGGTAAGCGTGGTCATCGGAGCGAGTGCCACAGGGGCTGCAGCATTGGCTGCCTTTACGCAAAAAGCTTCAAAGGAAAAAGTTGAACAAGAAGACCAAAGAAACGAATCTGACGAAGACTGATTTGTATAGCAATGATGTGCGGGCTAATCACGGCTTGCACCCGACCCGGCCAATCGCGGCCCGAATTTGAAAGGAGCACCGTTGTTGTAGGGCGACTTGTGTCGGGCAATGTACTGCAAACCCGCCGGGCAGGTGAAGCCGGTACCGTTATCTTATCTATGAAGGAGCACTGTCGAACATGTTTGTAACTTATACAGGATCGTTGTTGCGATAGAAACCGGACAGGTTTACCATCTGCTCCGTTTAGTTGTCCAGCGGGCTGCGGACAACGAGAACGTTCCTCGTAGCTACAGGGGTACAGATCATAGTGTCAAGTTTTGATGACTCAGGAGTTTCTGAATCGTCCTGATGACATAACCATTTTCCAATAAATGTGTCGGGAAGCTATGTCTTAGTGTATGAACAAAGGCATTTTTCGTAATGCCTGCTTTTTCAACCACGGTTTTGGAAGCCATCTGCGGTGATGCCAAGTGTACATGGTAACGGCTGACCGTAAGGAATTTTAATGGTAAAAAAGGATAAAAGCCTCCTGTTTTATGTAATAAAAGTAATAAAAGACGTAGGTGGACATAGAGCACGAGATGAGTTTATGATAGTCTTAAGAGGTATTGCCAAATTAATTGCTACAGTTATTTATATGCAAGTGAGAAATAATAGAACAAAGATGGGAAACAGTGTTATAGGAAAATAATATGAAGAAAATTCTCGATGATTTATTCATTTCCTTAATTATTACTTTGGTTATTTTGGGATTTAATTCTTTCATTGGTTCTTTCATTGGTACACCCAAATGGCACCACTATATATTTGCATTAATTGTACTTTTCTTAGTTAAGTGGCTCATTTTGCCATGGGTGTGGAAAGAAATAAAAGCTATTAAGAATTGGGCCAGAAAGAAATTCTCCAAAATAGGCATTTTAAACGGCAGTATTTTTGATCCAGCGAAAGAATTCCGTTGCCAAAAGGCATGGACAAATGTAACGGCAAGCATGTGGAATTCTGAACTAAAAAGGAATCTTAAGACAAGAAAAAAAATTCAAATGATTTCAACTTCTCAAATAGATGATAGTTTTTCTCTTATCATCAACCCCTTTGGTGATATCTATCCAGAAAAAAATACCAAATCGCATGAAACATTTGATGAAATTAAAAATTTTATTAAACAGGGGGGCATTTTTGTTTGTACTGGTGGCGCTTTCTTTTCTCATCAAGATACAATACATTTACAAGAATCTGATTGGGTATTCAAGCGCACTATAAATGGAGTCCAATCCTTAAAGGAATCTTTGCTTTATTATGGTTTTGGAGTTGAAACAACAGGTGATGTATTTGTTAATGGTAGGGCATTAATGCAAGAACCAACGGAAGTCGAGATATATCAAAAAGAAGAAGATAAAATTTATACTGGCAATCTATCTACTGCGACAAAAATAAAACGATTTAGAGCCCTAATCCCACAAACATCAGAATATATTCCATTTATTCGCGAAAAAAATGATGTATCGTTTCCAGTAGCTGCAGTAAGATTAGGAGAAGGATACTTGCTTCATGCGGGAATATATTTAGAATCGGTAAGATCAAATGAATTTAAATTATTGATAGAAATTATTAAAAATTTAGTTGATTCGGAATTTAAAAACCTATAACAACTCAATCGAGCAGACTTAAACTCGCGCTTTCAGCGCTCGCTTAAGCCGCTTATTTCGAATCTTAGGCACTGAGGACTTTGTTCGTCGAGGCACTTGATGAAGGTATTCTTGAGCCATAGTCACCGAGCTAAAGCCCTTGTCCGGGCGGATCCGCTCGTACCGGCCCAAAAATATATCCATGTGGATAGACGAGTACGATCTCCTGATAGTGCAGACATTAACGCGCCGATAAGAACTGCGATCCAAGAAGAGGCGGATTTCGTGATAGTTTGCCTCGGTCAGGAGGCAATGAAATCTGAATGGGTCAGGAGAGAGTTTGAATGGACACTTGAAAGAGAGAAGTTCCTTTCAAATTTCAAATAACGCATAATCCTATTCATCTATGTTTTTGATAACTTACCTCTTACCACCAGCTAATACCGCTGCCGCCCTCGCTGCGCTTTCTGGCGTATAAAATACGGGCATACCTTTTTCTTCGAAGTGCTTTGCCATTCTCCTTGTAAACTCACCACCTGGGCTGCATACGATCATCGGTTTATTATATGTATCCCTGACCTCTTTTAGTTTATCTACCAGTCGTTCAGTGATTTCCGGTGGACCCCATAGCACAGCTACAATGACAATATCATATTCTTCCCTCAAACCCGCCTCAAGGGCAATCACGTAATCCTCATCTGTAACACTACCGGTCAGGTCTATGGGATTACCCGTAGCGGAGAACCCGGGAAGTTTGGAGCTCAGGCGTTTTCTCGTCTCCTCTGTAAGACCGGTCACTTCAAGTCCCAAATCCTCACAAGTATCTGCTATACTTATGCCGACGCCTCCACCATCCGTTACAATCAAAACCTTTTTCCCCTCGACCAATCCATAGGTGTTCAAAACCTTACAGGCATCCTTTAACCCTTCGTATCCGTCCACCTCTATTATCCCTGCCTTTTTAAATGCTGCCCTGTATATTTCATACCTCCCGCATATTGCCCCCGTATGGGACCTGGCAGCATGAACCCCCGCCTCCCTTTTGCCCACCTTCACGGCAACAACGGGCTTTTTCTTTGTGCATCGGGATGCCACATCTACAAACCTCCTTCCGTCGTCTACCGATTCTATGTATAAGACAATAACCTTCGTTGCCTCATCATCCATCAAGAAATTGAGACAATCGGTCTCTCCAACGTCAACTCTATTCCCATAACTCACAATCCTTGCCACTCCAATACCTTCTGATGCCATCTCATCCACGATCATTTCAGCAAAAGAACCGCTCTGAGTGAGTATGGACAGCCCGCCTCTTTTAAGTCTCTTCATCCTATCCACAGGTATAAAGAAGGTATCTATCCTGGACACGGTATCATATATACCCAAACAGTTTGGACCGATGATCCTTATCCCCTTCCTTTCAACAATCTCTTTTAGTTCTTCCTCTAACCTCCTCCCTGCATCCCCCATCTCCTTGAAACCCGCACTGACAATGATTGCACCCCTGACATTTTCGACGGGCTTCAGGCACTCTATGACCCTTGGGGCAGGGAGTGCAAAGATAGCCACATCAATATCGTCCTTTATTTCGGCTATTGAGCGGTAGCACTTGCAGCCGTTGATATATGAATATTTTGGATTTACCAGATAGATCGCCCCCTTAAAACCAATTCTCTTAAGGCTTCCCAATATAACATGAGAAGGTTTTTCAGGGATCGGCGAAGCTCCAACAATGGCGATGGATTTAGGGCTAAAGAAGAAGCTTATGTCTGTTCCAATACTCATTTACCATCTCCTGAATCTTATTCAGCGCCTCTTCCCTTCTCACTGGTTTAAAGAGATGGGCGAACCTTCCTTGTTCTTTTAGATAATCTTCCACAGGCTTAAATCTTTTTGGAACAACCGTATGTTTTACCTCACCAAAAACAGCCTCTTTTAATGCCCAGATACCTGTATCAACCGCCAGTTTTGCAAGTTTAACAGAGTAGGACGAGTCTATTCCCCATCCAGGAGGACAGGGAGAAAGGGCTATAAAGAGTTTGGGTCCTTTGTACTGTTCTGCCTTTTTAAACTTGTTAATCAAATCAACAGGGTGGGCTGGCGAGATGGTGGCAAGATAGGGTGGCTTGTGACTATTCCATATCTCAAAGAGGTCTTTCTTTGGAAGCTCCGATCCTATTGGACTTATCCTTCCTGGAGGAGTTGTTCCAGTCTTTGATGCAAATGGTGTTGCCCCGGACCGCTGGAAGCCGGTATTTCCGTATGCTTCATTATCGTAACAGATATAATAGAAGTCGAGGTTGCGGTAGATAGCCCCAGATGTAGACGAAAGGCCCATATCGTAAGCAGCCCCATCGCCCGTCAATACTACTACCTTCAAATCCTCTTCTGGGTCGAGCCTACTCTTTTTTACCAATATATCCAGAGCATCACGAATCCCTTGCGCACCGGCAGGGGCACATGCCATTGCGGTATAAAGCCATGAATTCTTAAAAGGGGTAAAGGGATAGATGGAAAGGAGGGTAAAGCAACCGGCAGCATTTACGATAACAACCCTTTTACCCAGTGCTTTCATACAGTGCCTCAGTGCCAAAAGCCCCCCACAACCCGCACAAGTAGGAGTGCCTGGGAGTACGTTCTCTTCAGGGGGTAGGTCTTTAATAGATTTGATACGCTCTATCTCCATTTCTTTTACCCCTTTCCGGCTATCCCCTTCAATCTCGCCATTTCCTTCCATTCTGTCTCTGTATATAGAAGTTGAGATGTTTTCTCCCCTTCTCCCTCCACACCCCTAACCTTAATCATATTATCAAAGATGAACTCAAACTCTCCAGGGCTTATGTTTTTTCCACCAAGACCACCAATAAAAGATAGCAAGTGAGGCCTCTGTTTCTCATTATATAGGCAACTGGCAATCTCCGAATGCAGAATGCCGCCCTTGCCTATGCTGATGTTCTGGTCTATGACCGCTACAGCCCTCCTCCCTTTAAGTGCACCCGTTATATCCTCCACTGGAAATGGTCTTATGAGCCTCAACCTCAAAAGCCCTGCCTTTATTCCCCTTTCTCGTGCTTTATTCACTGCAGCCTTTCCGAGCGTGGAAAATGAGTTGGTCATAACGAGAACATATTTGGCATCCTCCAGCATATAGCCTTCTATGGTATCATAGTTTCGGCCAAACTCCTTTTCAAATTTCCCACATACCTCTTTGTAGACATTCAGCGCATTTTGACTTGCCAGATGCATCTGGTATTTGAAATAAGAATACATTGACCCGCCAAGGACTGCCACGCCCTGGGCCATGGGTTGACTTGCCTTGAAGAAAGCATGTCTTGGCTGGTAAGGCGGCAGAAACTTCCTAACCGTCTCCAACTCGGGCACCTCTACGGGTTCCCTGGTAAACGAAAGATAAAACCCATCCATATTCACAATAACCGGTAGAAGCACCTGCTCGTCCTCTACCAATCTGTATGCCATCAGTAGAGAATCTAAAACCTCCTGGCAGGTCTCACAGTGTATCTGCAAAAATCCCGAATCCCTCGCTGCGAGTACATCGTTATGATCTGGTTCGAGAGTAATCGGTGAAGACAATCCCCTCGATACATTGACCATCACCAGAGGGACTCGCCATCCTGCCACTGTATAGAGCATCTCAAAACCATACATAAGCCCTTGACTCGATGTAGCTGTAAAAGCCCTCACCCCGGTAGCAGAAGCAGCCCCTGCTGCTGTAATCATAGAATGTTCTGAGTCCATTGTAACGAGCTTGCTATCCATATCCCCATCAGATATCCATTTTGCCAATGTCTCGATAATCTCTGTCTGTGGAGTTACAGGGTAGACTGGAATATAATCCACCTCTGCTAATCTCACTCCCCATGCAGCCGCTGCATTGCCAGTGAGCATCTCTCTTTCCATTGTACATAAAGTATAACTTCTACCTATAAATTTAATTTAGGACGCAGATTTACGCGGATTTACGCAGAAGACTATTTCCTCAAGTTATCAAATGCCTTACGTTTATTATAAACTCGATAGAAGATTCTAATAATCTCCTCCGTCAATTCCTTATATTTAAAATCCTGATTATCCGCTTTCATCTGCGTCCGATTATAAAAATTATTCTTTCTTGTCTGCGTTAATCAGTGTTAATCTGTGTCTATAATTTATTTTTCCCCTTTTTTATTTTCCGATCACCTTCTTAGCATGAACCTCCCTTATCTTCTCCAATGTCTTTGTGGGACATTCCTCAACACATATCAGACAGCCCTTACAGTTATCGTAATCGGTATATGGAAAGCCGTCTTCATTTACTAAAATACAACCATCAGGACATCTGGCAACGCAGATCATACACCTGGTGCAGGCATCGTAATTCCAGACAGGTCTAAATACACGCCAGTTGCCTGTTCTTCGCAAGGGGGTATTGCCGGTAGCGTTTAGAGCAGGACTGGAGACCCCGGCAGTCTCGAACGGCATAGTGATAACCCCGCTTCCTTTTTGGATGACCTCGGCAGTTTTTAGTTCTACTGGTGGGATGGCATTAAAACAATACAGAGATGCCTCTATGTTCTTCTCTATAAGAACTCTGTCTGTTACAATCTCAGATATCACCTTCTCCACAGCTTCCTTTAAAGAATCCTCTCGAAGACCAGCAATCTTGGAGGCAACAGCACCTGCAAGCGAGCTTAGGATTGTCCTTTCCAGTATATCAAGGCAAATCTTTGTTATATCCAGTGTTATAATCTGTCCTGAAATCTTATACTCAGCCCTCGCCTCCTCCGGACTTTGAGGGGTGTTGATAAACACGATGCCACCCTTTTTAAGCCCCGATACAGGCATTATCCGGGGATCATACAAGAGGGTTTTGTCCATCACGATCACAATATCTGGCTCTGATATCACTCCTCGTTCCATGATGGGTTCTTCAGATATGCGTGTGAAGGCAGCTATCGGTGCACCCCTCCTCTCGGCACCATACAACGGGAAGTCCTGAGCATAGTAGCCTTCCAAAAATGCTGCAGT
This sequence comes from Candidatus Methanophagaceae archaeon GoMg1, assembly GCA_013180605.1. Lineage (GTDB taxonomy): Archaea > Halobacteriota > Syntropharchaeia > Alkanophagales > Methanospirareceae > QEXZ01. Next base: position 21,358 of record QBUL01000187.1, read on the forward strand.
CCCCAGCACTCTGCTGGCAACTTTCACCCCCTGACCACCCCTGCCGTGGAATCTCAACCTGAGCATTTTAGAAATAGAAACTCATTTTTTAGCAAACAACTTCCTTATCTCCGCACCAACCGTCTCAACCTGATGCTCCCCTATCTTCTCTCTGCTCTCTTTCAAGAACGGAATCCCCTTTTTGTATTCCTCAACCCATTCATTTGCGAATTCACCGCTCTCAACTCGTTTCAGCGTTTCTTTCATCCTCTCCTTTACCTCAGGTCCGATTATCTTATGCCCTACGGACCACATTCCATACTCCGCCGTGTTAGAGATAACCTCTGCCATTCGCTTTATCCCGCCCTGCCACACTAAATCCACAATGAGCTTCATCTCGTGCACGCACTCGAAATACGCCATTTCCGGTGGATAGCCTGCTTCTACTAAAACCTCAAAACCATTTTTCATTAATTCTACTAACCCACCGCATAAAACGCACTGCTCACCGAATAAATCCTCGTATGTCTCCTCTTCAAAAGTACATTCTAAGATGCCAGCTTTTGTCCAGTGCATCGCCTTTGTCATCGCCAGCGCCACGTCTCTGGCTTTTCCCGACGGGTTCTGTTTTACGGCAACGAGACCGGGAACGCCAAAGCCTTCTAAATATGCCTTCCTTTCCTCTGTTCCCGGCGCCTTCGGTGCAACCATAATAACGTCCACGTCCTCTCTTGGAACAATTCGTTTGAAGCAGATATTAAAACCATGCGAAAAACCGAGTGTTTTTCCTGCTTTCATGTGCTTCCTTATCTGATTTTCATAAATATCCGGTTGTATTTCGTCTGGAAGCAGGATATGCACAATATCTCCTTTTTCTGCCGCTTTTTCTATCGCCAATACCTCAAAACCGTCCTCTTTTGCCTTTTCCCAGCTTGGGTTTTTACTGCCGCCTAATATCTCCGTCTCCCCTATGATTACGGCAACGCCGGAATCTCTTAAGCAGTTTGCCTGTGCATCTCCCTGTGCCCCATACCCCATCACTGCTATTGTTTTATCTCTTAAAATGCCCTCATCTATATCCTCATCATGTAATACGTTCATGTTATCTCCCCTCCTGTATGTTTTATTTTTGTGTATAAACTATAACTTCATTCTATTTAAGACACTGATTTACACGGATTTTTTCTTTCTTTTGCTGGGCTGGGCTAACGGCATTAATCTTTTCATCTGTGTTAATCTGCGTTAATCTGCGTCAATATTTTATTTTCTATTTTCTTGTAAGTAATTTTATTATATTTATAAATGTTGCTTTTTTGATTTAAAACTTTTTCGAATACCTTTTCACAAAAGGAGAACTCATGTACCTCATTTCTATTTCTCCACGCCTCCACCCGCACTTATCCCAATCGCCGTGACCCCCGTCCTGAACAACTGTTTCACGCCAAAATGGCGCATCAAATCCACGAACCTATCTATCTTTTTTGGCTCTTCCGTAAGTTCCAGTGTTACGGAATCCAGAGCGGCGTCCAATATTTTCGCTCCGTAAGATTCCGCAAGCTGCATCACCTCCAAACGGGCTCCTGAATCCTTCGCATGCACCTTTAGCAGGCATAAATCGCGGATAATCGCTTCGTTCTCTTTCAAATCCACCACTTTTACCACTTCTATCAGGTTGCTGAGCTGCTTCCTTACCATCTCCAGCTCGCTCTCTGAACCCTCTATCGCTACCGTCATCCTCGATAACCCTTCCTTCTCGCATGGAGAAACCGTAAGCGAGGTGATATTGATTCCTCGCTGGGTGAACATGCCCGACATTCTCGTAAGCACCCCCGGATTATCCTCCACCAATAACGAAATTATATGTGTTTGCATCTTTCCGTTCCTATCATTCCCGTTATACCACCACCTGGAGGAATCATAGGCAATACCTTGTCCTCCTTACCTACAATCATGTCAAGCACTGCGGGTTTTCCCGACTCAAATGCGTTGTTTAATGCGTCTTTCAAATCCTCTGGCTTTTCCACTCGCTCGCCATAGCATCCAAACGCTTCCGCCAGCTTAACAAAATCCGGCGTTATTCCCAAACCTGTATGCGCGTATTTCTTTTCATAGAACAGCTCCTGCCACTGCCTTACCATACCCAAATATCTGTTGTCTAATATGCAGACCACGACGGGTATATCATTCTCAACGCAGGTAGCCAAATCTTGACAGGTCATCAGGAAACTTCCGTCCCCTGCTATGTCCACGACTTTCTTATCCGGTGCCGCAACCTTCGCTCCTATTGCTGCGGGGAATCCGAATCCCATCGTCCCCAGTCCGCCGGAGGAAATAAAAGTGCGGGGCTTTCTCGTCATGTAATAATGCGCTGCAAACATCTGACACTGCCCCACTTCTGTGGTGACGATTGCGTCGTCATCCAGGATTCTGCTGATTTCTTTTATTAATATATCTGATACCGATGCCCCTTCCCTCGATATATCTTCTACACACGAGTCACATGCCTCGTGCATCTTTTTTATTCTCTTCTCCCATTCGCTCTCACTTTTCTTCGCTCTTTTTTTCTCCAGCAACTTTAATATTCCCGACAGCGCGAGTTTTACATCTCCTACAATCGGTATATCCACCTGTATGTTCTTGTTTATCTCCGCGGTATCTATGTCCACGTGTATCAGAGTGGCATCCGGAGCAAACTGGTCTAATTGCCAGCCCGTGGTTCTATCGCTGAATCTTGTCCCTAAGGCAAGCAGAGCATCGCATTCATTAATCGCTCTGTTCGCATAGAGCTGTCCATGCATCCCTGCCATGCCCAAGCAGAAAGGATGATTTTCGGGAATCGCTCCTTTACCCATAAGCGTTGTTACTACGGGAGCACCAAGAAAATCAGCTAAATGACGTAACTCCACCGCAGCATCTGCGCTGATAACGCCTCCGCCTGCCAGTATAAGAGGTCGCTCCGCATTTGCTAAAATCTCAACAACTCGCTTTATTTGCACTTGATTCGGCTTTATATTCGGTTTATAGCCCGCAAAAGTCTCCTTCTGGTGTAAATCCACCTTTGCCTTACCTGCTAATATGTCCGTTGGCAGGTCAACCAAAACAACCCCTTTCCTTCCGGTATTGGCAATATAAAAGGCATTATGGATGACCTTGGGTAAATCTTCTGTTCTTTTTACGAGGAAGTTATGTTTCGTGATGGGCATGGTGATAGTGAAGGTGCTGGCTTCCTGAAATGCGTTTGTGCCTATTACAGAGGTCGGCACCTGCCCTGTTAATGCCACCACAGGCGAAGAATCCATGTTTGCATTCGCCAGTCCAGTAACGAGGTTCGTGGCGCCGGGACCCGAAGTGGCGATGCAAACGCCTGCTTTACCTGATACACGTGCATAGCCGTCAGCAGCGTGCGCCGCACATTGCTCATGCCTCATTAATATGTGTCTTATCGCCTCTTCCTTGTACAGCACATCGTACAAGTCTAACAGAGCTCCCCCAGGTATTCCAAAGGCTACTTCCGCTCCTTCCGTCTTCAACTCCTCTACTACTATTTCCGCACCACTTAGCTTCTGCTTTGCCATTTTTCCCTAGTTTTCCCCACGCCTTTTAATTTATATCCGTGATGCCGTGGCTCAAATTATCTCTTTTGAATATAGTGCTTGCAGAATATTTAAACCTTTTGCTATCCCTTCTGATGCATCTTCTTGAAAATAGTAGGGCAGCTAATACTTGTTATTAACGCAAGCACAATGATAGCCGATTCCATTGCTGTATCTACCAATCCGAGTTCCAACCCAACCGCTGCCATCGCGATTATCAAGCTTAATCGCGAAGAAAGTAAAACACCGGCGGAAATGCTATCCTTCAATGAATGCCGGATGAGAAAAAGCAGCGACGGCACTATCTTCACCACGAATGCGATTAAAAGTAGCATTGGAACAAGATAAATCCCTCCTCGCGCCAAAGCTCCAAGGTCAAACTGCATTCCTACGCTTATAAAGAATATCGGTATGAGGAATCCGTAACCAATCCCGAAGAGTTTCTGCTCGAGCACCGTCCCGCCACGGAACAAAAGGGAGAGCATCACACCCGCAAGAAACGCACCCAGTATGGCTATGGCTTTAATATCGGCTATCTCGGATAAAGCAACGAATACGAGCAATAATGCGAAGGCAGCCCTTACACCCATCTCTGTCGGCTGGTCAGATTTAAACCACGCGGAAAGACGCTCTGGATAATGCCAGATCACAAGCTTACCCACGTAATACACCATGAAAAACAGAATAAATACAAGTGCAATTAAAAACATCTCCCATGTGACTCCCTTTTTAAAATGTAGCGTGTACACCGTAACGAGCAACACAGTGGCAAAATCAGCAATGAATGCCGATATGAGGATTGTCTGTCCAAAGTCACTCTTTAATAGCCCCAGTTCCCTTATCGTTGGCACGGTTAAGCCCACCGCGGAGGTTGAGAGGATGAGCGCAAGATATAATCCAAAGCCCTGTTTAGTCGTCAGGAATATCGAAATGCCGAGCGTGATGATAAAGATAAAAGTTCCAAGGATAAACAGTTTCGCACCATGAACCTCAACCTTAGAAAAATCTATCTCCAGACCTACTAAAAACATCAGAAATATAAGTCCAAAGCTCGCAAGAAAGTCTATAACTATTCGTCCTTCTGCTTCGAGTGAGAACCCCAAAAGCCCAAAGAGCATTCCGCAGACGATTTCTCCAACCACTGCCGGGACGCCTATTCTATCAGAAAGAATTGGAATGATGAATGCGAATACCGCTATCGCTAATAATAGGATATAGGGACTTATAGTTATGGTCACAATCATCACACAACCGTTAGAACAGAACAGGGAGCGTCATTTACTATTTTCCTTATCAGGTCTGACCTTATAACACCCGTTCCTTTCCAGGGAATCACTGCGAGCTCGTAATTCCCACTTTTTACTTCTTTTACCGCTTCTATCATTGGGTTACCTTCCACCCAATTTTCAATAATCCGTACGTTTCCTTTTTCTCCCATCTTTTTTATCCCATCAATCAGCTCGCCGGGAACTGTCTCCAAAATGAGTAAATGCAGCTCAGCCCCGCATGAATGCGCTATCTGAACCGCGTGCCTTCCAACACTCGCAGATACATCAGATGAATCCAGAAGTGCAAGAACGCGTTCGTAATACCTAAATGTTCGCGCAACAAGAATCGGACAGCAAGCGCATTTTATCAGCTTCAAAACGACACTCCGTTTAAATAATTTATCCAGAATGCCAAGTTCTTCGTGGTCTAGTATTATACAATCAGGGTAATAGGCGTGTTCTTTTACACGGTCCATTATTATACAGCCAGGATAATGCAGGTGCTTTTTTATTATCTCCATCAGTTTTTCCTCTTCCAACAATATCTTAAGCGGTACGCCCATCTCCATTGCCCGGGATTCCATCTCTTGCCTGTCTATCTCCTCAGATGATACAGCAGTAACCTCCGCCCCCACGACGGAAGCAACCAACAAAGCTTCTTTGAACGCCTTATCCACCGTATCATTACTGATAATCGGAACGAGGATTTTTTCGAAAGGCATGTGTATTTCGGCGCTCGCATCAAAGCCAGAACGCATCATATCGCCGATGAGATTCGCAACTATCTTTGTAGGAAACATGATGGATTCAATACCCAACTTCTGAAATCTCTCCCTGTCTTCCGGGTCTTCTACCCGAACAATTATCTTAGGGACACCGTATTTCTTCGCAATAGCTGCAGCGCGATAATTGACATCGTCATTGCCCGTGAGCGATATAAAAGCCTCGGCATCATCCAAACCAACTCGCTTTAGCAATTCTTCGTCGCTTCCATCGCCAATAATTACCTCTACGCCCGCTAATCCCTGGAGTTTCTCACGCTTTTCCGTGTTTATCTCAATAATTACAGATCCGGGTAACTGAGCTGCCAGATCTCTCCCTACTCTTCCACCACCAATAATGATCTTTTTCATTTCTTCGACTTGACAGAACAAATTAGAAATTAAACGGTTCCTTTAAAAATTTATTTAGTGGGAGCGTGAACAGATAAAAAGAGAAACGAGAATGGAAAAAGAGGGTTTTCTACTGGACATTGATTATGTAACGGAGAGAGACGATACAGGGAACGAAAAGCCGGTGATACGACTATGGTGCAAGAGCAAAGAAGGAGAGGTTTTTGTTGTGTTAGACAAAAGTTTCGAGCCGTATTTTTACGCCTTTCTACATTCTCATTTCCATTCTTACCCCTACCGAGATATTGAAGAAACTAAGGGAGTGGTGGAAAAAATCCGAGTGGATAGAGGAGACGAACAAATAAGCGTTAAGCGAGTGGAATTTTGCCAGAAGAAATTACTTGGTGTTGAACAGAAAGGGTTAAAGATTTATGCCGAACATCCGAGACACGTTCCGCTGCTGCGAGAGGCAGTCAAAAAAGCAGGTCTTACCGTGCTTGAAGCGGACATTCTATTTGCCATTCGGTACTTGATAGACAAACAACTGAGACCTTTTGATGGCATAAACGTGATGGGCAAAGAAATAAAATTGGACTATGCCAATACGGCTATTCTTGCCTCGGACATATCGTACAAAAAAATGGGCGGCGGGGGTGACCTGCCAGCGCTAAAAATCCTCGCTTTTGACTGCGAAATGGCTACGCTGAGCGGGTATGGAATGCCATCGCCGAAAAGCGACCCGATAACAATCATTTCGGCTGCATACACCGAAGGTATAGGAAAAGAAGTCAAAGCAAAGCTCTTCATGATGGAAGAAGAGGGATGGACGGAAAAGGGGGATAAAAAAGTAATAACCGATTTTTTGAACTTTGTAGCGCAATTCCAGCCGGATGTTATCGTGGGCTATAATTCTGACGCTTTTGACTGGCAGTACATAAGGGAACGTGCGAAAATGCACAGGATTCGTTTAACCGTCGGTGTGGATGGCAGCACGGTGCAGTATGACAAGGAGAGGGGAGGTGCGTTGCCCGGGGTGAACATCACGGGGCGGCTGAACGTTGACCTTTTCAAACTCGCAAAGCGCGACTTAAGCAGCGTGAAAGTGAAGAAACTGGAAAATGTAGCCGAATACCTTGGCGTGATGAAGAAAATCGAGAGAGTAAATTTAACGCCACGTGAGATTACCGACTACTGGGTTGACGCTTCGCCGTCGTCTGCCGCGCGACAGCAGTTATACGAATACGCAAAGGCGGATGCAGTCAGCACGCTGGGCATCGCGGAGAAGATGCTGCCACTGCAAATAGAACTTTCTAAGATGATCGGCTATCCTCTGGACGAGGTAGCAAAGATGGGCCGGGGCAGGCAGGTAGAAGCGTTTTTAACCGCAGAAGCATTCAAAAAAGGCGAACTGGTGCCACCAAAGCGAGGAGCAGAAAAGACCTTCGAGGGTGGATTCGTACTCCCTCCGGAAAAGGGCTTGCACGAGAATGTTATCGCCCTTGACTTCTCTTCTATGTACCCCACCATCATGATTTCCTTTAACATCTCCCCTGATACATTCGTAGAAGCCCGGGGTGCGAGTGCAGAACCTGAATCGGATTTACATATCGCACCGGAGGTGGGCTATGCATTCAGAAAAACGCCGGATGGATTCTTTAAACGAATAATGAGCGATTTGATCGCACGAAGAAGAGCGATAAAGGCGGAAATGAAGAACCACGACAAAAATTCCGACAAATATCTGTTGCTGGACATACAACAGCAGAGTATCAAAATCCTCACGAACAGCTTCTATGGATATACGGGATGGAGCGCAGCGAAATTTTACAAGCGCGAATGCGCTGAAGCGACAACGGCATGGGGACGGCATTTTATAAAGCGCACGGTGGAGGTAGCGGAGAAGCTCGGATTTGAGGTTATCTATGGAGATACCGACAGCATATTCGCGAAACTCCCACTCACGCCTGATGCGGCGGCAAAAGAAGGAGATATAAAAGCGGCGACGTGGGATAAAGCGAGAGAAGTTTCAGCGCGTATTTCCGAGGAGCTTCCACTTGAACTCGAGATACAGGACTTCTTTAAAGCTATTTTCTTTACGGGGAAGAAGAAGAGATACGCAGCGCTTACCGACAAAGGCGAGATCATAGTGCGTGGCCTGGAAGTGCGCCGCGGGGACTGGTGCGAGCTGGCGAAGGAAGTGCAGACGGAGGTGATAGAACTCATATTAAAACAAAAAGACCCTGAAGCTGCTATGAAATATGCCAAAACCGTCATACAGGACGTAAAAGAGGGAAAAATATCCGTAGACAAGTTAACGATTTACAAGACGCTCACCAGAAAGATAAGCAGCTATGAGACAAAGCAAGCGCACGTTATGGCGGCAGAAAGAGCTTTAACTTCGTCCTCGCGCATTGTATACGAAGTTGGCTCGAAAATCCCGTATGTGATAATAAAAGGCGCAGGGAAGACGAGCGACCGTGCATTCCCCGTGGATGTTATAGAGAGAAGCGAAGGGGACGAAATAACAGCAGAGGGGCGAGCATACCAGATTGACTGCTCGTATTACGTCCAGCATCAGCTGATACCGGTTGCGCACCGAGTGCTGCAACTTTTTGGCTATGACCTCTCTTCTTTTGATGATATGCGCCAGAAGACATTAGGTCATTGGTTTTGATAGTGTTTTAGAGGTCATACAACCGAAAAGCTTATATACCCCTTTGTATTATGTAATCACAGTGATAGAAATGGCTGAAATACCAACAGCACCTGTAACCAGGTTAATGAGAAACGCCGGAGCAGAGAGAGTAAGCGAAGATGCGAGTCAGGCATTGGTAGAGGTATTAGAAGAATATGGCGAAAAAATAGCGGCAAAATCCGTTAGCCTCGCCAAACATGCCGGAAGGAAGACAGTGAAGGCCGAAGACGTCTTGGAAGCAGTAGCATAGAAAAAAAGCAGAATAAAGGGGAACTATAAAACATACAAAATTCACCCTTTTTTTTTTTTTTTTTAACTGTCACTTCTACGCAAATTCTTCATCCTTCTTAACCCGTCTATCTCCTTTATCACTTCCGTAACCGCTTCGGGCACTAAAACCTCCCAGTTTTCGTTATTCAGCATTCGCTTTCTTATTTCGTTACCCGAATATTCTTTCCTGTTGAATAGCAGAGGAGTACGCACATTGTAACCTCGCTCCGTAAATAAGCGCTCTATTAGCGGGTTATTTGTAAATACCAGGTCTATGGGTGGTATTAACGACTCAACATGCGATACCCAGACTGCGTTCCTGTTTACGTCCAGGATAGGCACGATATAAAAGTTGGAAATGCCCTCATCACGTAAGGATTTAGAAATCATCAGGTAGCGTTCCCCCGCAGTAAAAGGGTTCTCCAATTCGTGACTCCGTTGCGCAGACCCTATGCATATAATGACCTCCTCTACTTCAGAAGCGATTGCTTTTATTACTGCATGATGCCCGAGATGGTAGGGCTGAAATCGCCCTATGTATAGTGCTCTCATTTCTCCTTTATAATTACCGCTCTCAACAAATATACGACCACAGCAATGACGCATGCCACGAAACCTGCTTGCACCAAAGAGCGGTATTTATACTCGAATAGCGTGGAAATCGCGTGCATGGCGAAGAAATAGAATTGAAAGACAGCCACGGCGAGTAAGATCATAAGGATTATGAAAACACCGAGCCTGAAATACCTGAAAATATCCTCTGATGTATATCTCCCTTCTTTCTTCTCCTTTTTTTCTTTCTCTTTCTCCATTCCCATTCTCACACACCTCCTTTCCTTTTCTTTACCAGTAAAACAAAACTAATAAAGAGTGCAAAAGCTGCAGATAAAGTTTCAAAGCCCGGTGCCTTCGGTACTGGAGTGGGATAAGGCATAGGCATAGGGGCTGGTGCGCTTGGACGAATAAAATCAGTAATTTCTACCGTGGGTGAAATTTCTACCGTCTTCTCTTTCGCTTCTACTACTACCGTTCTGTTCACAAAAGGACTTAATAGAACCATCCCACTGCTCTCTTTTATTATCCTTTCTGATTGCCATATTTGAATCTCAAATATGTAATCCCTACCATTAAGCACCCTTAGCTCTGCGTAATGTAGCGATGTAGTGCCTTCTTTTAGAACCCCGAGGTCTTCCCACCCCATATCTGCTATTAACCTCGTTTCGTTGTCCCTCGCCTTTATCAAAGCTCTCAGACCGCCAACATCTTTTCCGAGATTGTCAATGTATAGAGTGGTATTGACGGTTGCATACTCCTTCTCTTTCCCCATTCCGCTCTCTACTTCTACTGCTTCCACGAAGAAATCAAGTTCCCGTATGGAAATTTTTGCAACAGAAGGAGGTTCCAAACGTGATAATCCATAAATCTTTCTTTCTCCCCGCAATATGCCTTTGCCGTCTTCAAAAACAACTATTTGCAGTCGATAGCCGCCTTCTTTTGGAAGTTTCAAGTACGTGTTCGCATATTTTGTCTCTCTTCCGTCTATTTCCCCCACTTTCGACCCATTAGAAGCTACGAGTAAATTTGTATCTGCATCGTATGCCTTTATCAACACATCCACTTCGCCGGATTTCACATCTCCGCTATTATCCAGATACATGGTCACGTTTAGCATTACATCGGCAATACCAAGCGCTTCGGCAGATATGTCAATATCCGCGATTGCTATTTCAGACTGCTCATAAGATTTTAAACCGCCGCCAATCGTTGCTACTAACGCAATAAGCACTAAGAACGCAAGCACTACCACAACTGTTGCAATTGTCAGTTGTTTTCCCTGCAAGTCCATAACATTTATTTATTTGTCCTCATTTATAAATATTTGTGCATTACTATTATTAGCGGGGCATATTGGAGGTAAGAAAAAATGGCTGTCGTTGTATTTTTGGCTACGGGATTTGAAGAGATAGAAGCTATGGGTATTGTGGACACACTCAGAAGGGCGGGGATAGAGGTTGTGATTGCCGGTCTTCAAACGGGCGCTATCGAAGGCGGGCATGGAGTTAAGGTGGTTCCGGATAGAGAAATAGAAGGGATTAATATCAAGGATTTTGATGCGGTCGTTTTGCCTGGTGGGTCTCCCGGGTACGTGAATCTGGGTAACGACAAACGCGTTTTGGATGCGGTGAGAAAAGCATTTGAACTCGGTAAAGTCGTTGCAGCTATCTGTGCTGCACCTTCGGTATTAGCAAAAGCGGGGATTTTAGAGGGAAAAAAAGCGACGATTTATCCGGGTTTGGAAACCACTTTAGCCGGTGCAAAACACATCAATGAGCGAGTGGTAGTGGATGATAAGATAATCACCAGTCAGGGTCCGGGGACTACGCTCGAATTCGGCGTTAAACTGGTCGAGATATTAGCGGGAGTGAAGAGCGCACGCGAACTTAAGAATAGTCTCATAGCGAATTTTTAGACTGGCTGTTTCATCGAGCGAAATAGCGTTGAAAAGGAGGGTAGAGAAACCAGAGGAAATGGGTGCGGATGCGGTCGTGAATCTTCAGTTTATGACTTCGATGGTGATGACTGGTGCCGCGGAAATACTTGCACACGGGACTGTGGTGAAGTTAAGGTGAAGTAAGATAAAAAATTAAAAAAGGAGGATAATTAATATCCTCCAAATCTTGGTCCGAGTTCGGGTATTAGTTCCGGCATTGTAATAAGTGCAGCAAAGACCACTATAGCGGCAACGATTCCCGGTATGATTATTGCGAGAATAAACGCGAGAACTGCTTTTCCAGTGGATAGCTCGTGAAGTTGCCTTATGCCGATGATTTCCACAACAAGAGCCCATATTCCTGCAATGATGCCTATAAATGGAATCCATCCCAATAGGTAGCTCGGCGTCGCTCCGTACATCAATGCCTTTATGGTCTGCGTTACTCCTTTTCTACCGCCCACAACATATACCCAGATGTGCATCCAGAGACCCATAATGAAAACAGCAATTATCCCGGCGATTAACGACAAAACAAGCATGGATACCGCAAGAAGAGGCCCCGCAGTAAGCCCCAGCATCGCAGCCCACGGTCCTACTATCCATGCCATCGCCGAAAATGCTACCAACACCATGATACTGAAAAGCACTGCATATATCGCTAAAAGGACGACGAAATACTTGAAGGCATCGCCGAGTGTGTCTTCCTTAGAGTTGTCGAACGTTTTTGAAGGACTGAACAAGAATCCCTTTATTCTTTCCCTGGTACTTAACACCATTTTGTGTCACCGAAATAACTAAAAATGTTTTTCTCCTTATAAAGTTTTCGGTTGCTGTTCGCTTTCTGGATATTCTATTGTAAAATGCCGAATATTTTTTATATTGCATTGCTTTTTTTTATTATTGTTTTTAATAATCATGGACTCAAAAGTAAGGGCACATGTGTTTGTCAAAGGGCGAGTGCAAGGAGTTCTATTTAGGCACACAACCAAAAAAGAAGCGAATCTGCGGGCGGTAAATGGCTGGGCGCGAAACATGGAAGATGGGCGAGTAGAAGCGGTATTTGAAGGAACAAAGGAAAAAGTGGACGAAATGATAGAATTTTGTCATTATGGGCCTCCTGCGGCGAAGGTGTCGTCGGTAAAGGTTACATGGGGAGAACATACGGGGGAGTTTAGAAATTTTTATGTTCGGTATCGGTAAATGATTCTAAGAGGACAGAAATGAATGAATGAATGGAATAAAGAAATAAAGGCAACGAGGTGGAAAATGGACAAAAAACTTGAAGAAATGATAAATACCATCAAAGCAAATAAGAACTTCCTGGAGGAGGAGTATAAGGTAAAAGAGATAGGTGTGTTCGGCTCTTTTGTACGCGGTGAGCAAAAGAGGAGGAGTGACGTGGATGTCCTTGCGGACTTTTATGAAGTGCCTGACCTATTTAACTTCATCAGCCTTGAACGGTATCTCCAAAGGATTTTGAAGAAAAAAGTTGACCTCGTAAGAAAGCCGGTAGTGAGGAAAGAGCGGAAGAAAAGAATCTTGAGCGAGACGGTGTATGTATGAAAAGGGACTATAAAATCGTTTGGAAGGTGATAAAGGAGCGTCTACCCATACTTAAACGACAAATCGAAGCACTTCTTAAGGATGCGGAGGGGAAAGAAGCTACAGGAGCATAAGGCTTTCGGCTGATTATAGGCAGCTTAATGCTTTATAGATTGCGATTTATCAGAGAAAAAAAATATTGTAGCCTATAAAACTCGTAATGTCCGGTTATAAAGACAAAATACTGTTCGCAAAAAATCCTAATGAATACATAAACGACTCACAGCGAGCACGAGCAACCAGTTTCTATTCCTCTATCTGTGCGACTTATGGGAAAACAAACCTTGAATCATTAATGAAAACAAAGAGAAAAGGGAAAAAATATCCTGACCCATTGGCTGATTTACCGATAGCTTGCCACAAGGATTTTGGCGATTATAATAAAAGAAGGGCAGAGCTCTTTGAGAAAGGGAGAAAATGGTTCGATGGTAGAGTTGCTAACTGGGCAAAAAATCCTGAAATCCCTGAGCTCAACTTTCCTTCGCTCAAAGTGAAATATCCAGAAGGCAAGAAGTTCGAATTCGGTAATACCTCACTTCGATTCAGTAAACCTCTGTTTCATGGCATAGAGTTCTCACGCGTGGGTTGGGTATTTTATACGATTGTGGAGCACGAAACCGAGAAATTTATCCATTCTTCTGACCTTGACGGTCCTATAATCGAGGATTATGCGCAGCAAATAATCCATGAGAATCCTCAGGTGCTTATCCTGGATGGTCCTATGACCTACATGTTTGGCTATTTGCTGAACCGGATTAATTTAAACCGGGCAGTGGAGAATGCCGCAGAAATTGTGCGTGAAATTGATGCGGAATTGATTATTTACGACCATCACTTGCCAAGAGATAGAAAATTTCGCGAAAGGACTGAAAAGGTGTGGAACACAGCAAAGGAAGCGAAGAAGAAAGTTATGACTGCGGCGGAATTTTTGGGTAAGGAACCGGTTGTGCTTTCAGTAGGGTCTTAATAGCTGTGCTCGAAAGCGGTGTTGGTTCTGGGTTATAACATTTTGAGTATATCTAAAGTTCCGAGCGAAGCGAGGATTTTGGGTGAGGGCGTAGCCCGAACCTGATATACTCTGTTGGCCGACCCGAAGGGCAAGGGAGCGATAGCGACCGCAGAGTCGTGGACGAAAGTTTTACGGTTCTTCATCTAATATCTTTATCCTACTTCCTAAGTCTTTTAAATACCCTTCAGCTTTTTTCTCATCTTGTGGTAGATTTTCCGGGTCTAATGGGAATATATCTGTCAATAATTTCGCTAATCCCGATGCTTGATATCCTTTTTGAACAAAAACCGCAACATTTTTACCTGGTCCACTCTTAAATGCCATACCTATCTCATTTCCAATCCAGCCGACCTCACCTCCTTTATCAAAAACATGAGCGGTCAAAATCTGGATAATGCAATCAGAATCACGGATTGCTTGATCTATTTTGTCAATCGTTGGTTTAACTTTGTAAATTTCTTTTTGCCATATGGTATTAAATCCTGCATTCTCAGCTCTATTCCTAACCCATCTAATCAATTGATTTGCACCATCATCGAAAGAAGCACTAATGAATGCAATAGGCTGTTTTGCCTTTTTTCTTTTTTCTATGTATACATCTTTTTCTTCTCTTTCCCTTGCTTTGAGAATATCTATACCATCTGCTGTTATTTTTAGACCAAGAGAGAGGTCAAATGGAAACGAACCAAATGGTAATGGGATTTCTACTCTAACTTCTTTCTTCTCTAAAAGCTTATGATCCTCTAGATATTTTATTTCTCTGTCAAACTTATCTGGGTTTTTATTTGATAAAAGGGCCAACAGACTGCTTTTTCTCAACGATTTTGGATATTTTCCGTCGAGAAGGTTAAGCATTTCATAGTGATATTCAGTCAGTTTCATTTGTACCACCAAAGTTTTGAATTACTTTTTTTGAAGATTTTCTTCGTCCACGATTTCGGCTACCGTTTTTGGTATATCCGAAGTTTTTGCCGATAGGCAAAAATTTGGGCGAACGACATGAGCCAGATATACCATGTTATACGCCCCCGCTAGGGACAAGGAGCGGAGCGACGAAGAGTCGTGAGCAAAAGGCCATTTTAACTTACGAAGCATCTATTTTTTGGTGCGTATCTGCTTTTATCTGGGCAATACCCTGTGGCTTGCCACAGGGTCGCAGCAGTAGTGGTTGGTATATGGATATTGATACCCTGCGGCTTGCCGCAGGGTTCTTCATTGGAAGATCCTCCTCTCGCGTTTTTTATTATCTTACATAAAGAAATTTATCGTATTGCTTAAACAAATCTGGATATTGTTGATAGAAGAGGTACTTATTGAACTGAATTCCCAAGAATGTCTTTTGAAGTGGCAATCCCTTTTGACTCCTGAGCATTGCTAGGAGTTTAACGTTGGGTATCTGCGTTCTTTTATATATGGATCGCATCCGCATTTCTAGATTTGAACTAGCCTTTTGATTATCTAGTCGGGAGTTATATCCGCTTTCCGAACCTTTCGGGTATATAGTAAAGTCAGGCAATGGGCATCGTAGCCATGGTTCCATACAGAAGGAAGAGTCGAAATCCTTTCGTTTTACGGTTCTAATAATTTTTTTTCCTATCGAAGGAATGGGTATAAGCGAAGGTAATAGGTTTATGATATTTTGAGTATATATTGCAACGGAAATGGACGTGGAAACCACCGCAATGTTCTCCCATTGCTTTCTAATTGTTTGCTTCACCTTCTCACTAATAAGGGGCATTTCCTCTATAAGGTTTCTTGAGGTCCGTGCTCCGTTATTCCAAGCTCGTGCTAATTTCTCGCGATACGTATGCATTTCAGAGATATCCTCTAGTTCAATAATCCTTTTGAACAGGTTTTGCTCAATTCTTTTTCGGAGACTCGGTATTAGAGTACAGGAGTCAGGAATATGAGAAAAAAACCAATGTCCAAGTAATTCTCTTACTTTACGCACACTATAATTCCCCTCCAATCCTGGCTCGCGTAACGTTAGGGAAGATAACCATAAAGTAGTGTACGTTGGAAACACTAAACACGCTTCGAGTTCTACAGCGGTTCCCCATCTAGCGTAGGCCTCCAGTGTTACTCCAAAATCAAAACCAAACGGTATCACGTAGGAAAGCTCTTCATCCTCTAAAACACAAGGAAGCTCTTCTTTTAGGACGTCATACAAAGCACAATAAACACGGTTCTTTCTAGCTTGGCCTAACTCCCAGAATCTATCAGAGCAAAACTCTACAAACTCAAGGTTGCATATTTCCCTTGGTAGTGAAGATTCTGTTGACTCCGGGAATAATATAGACTCAAAACCATGGAAAATATGTAAATCTTGTAGATACTTTACACACAATCTTGCGTCTCTGGTTTTATCAATATTGTAATCCCCAGTATCAATTAGGTTATACCGAAGAAGAGGTCCGGCTTTCCGGTAATCTTTCATCAATCTTATTGGGATTGTGTTAAGTATTGCTCTCATGTATTACCACCCCTCAGTTACACTTCATTTCTATAACATTAACTTCTTTCCTAAGCCTTTTGCTCACGATTGCGTATAACGTCGGTATATCCGACATTAATGTCGCATATCCTCCCATTTTGGGGTTATATCCAAAACTTACTTCGTAGATCCCCCCCCCCTTTAGCAGACTGCTAACCCTCATCTCCTTCAGCCTCACTTTCAATATACGAATTCTTCATTATTAAACCTAACGGGCTTTTTATCCTTTCCCTTGACAATCTCATCGTGTTAATTTAACAGTGCCTTCTACAAAGTTCAGCACAAGCTCCTGACCCACTGCGGAAAGAAATTCCATACCAAGCAGCCAATCTCCTGGAATAAAACATGCCTCAACCTCAAAATCTTTTATAATCACCTTGCCCAAAAACACGGGTAACTCCACAATCTCACCAGTGGCTAATCTAAAAGTGTCATAATCCACCAATTCCAGTTCCATCTCCTCCAAAACTTCTCCGGGAATGGCTATTCCACCGTTAAAGCCACTGTCTATCGTTAATGTTTGATCACCCTCTTCGCTGAAAATAAGATTCTCTCCTTCCACAAAAGCATTAAAGAAGGGAATAAAGTCGGTAATGCCCCCTTTTATTATGTTTTCCATACCTTTCTAATTCCGCCTTTGTGCTCATGGGCATAGGGTGAACCAATGCGGATGGAATAAAAGATTTTATCAGGATATTTGTTTTTTGCTTTTTTAAGAGCCTCAAGCAACGTCTTTCCTAAGAACCATTCCTCTGATTCTGGCTCAATCACCGCAATCGTCCCCTTCTTGTCACTAAAAGAATGAACCTTTGCTAGAACTTCATCCGACGGTCTTTTTACTTCTGGTTTCTTCACTTTTTATCACTTCCTCTTTCGATAAAAACCACTCATCTGATATTATTTCTCTATCACCATCTCCTCCACCGCAATTCCAAAATGCCGAGCCGTCTCCGTAACATGAACCATAACCTCATCACCCGCTTTCAAATCAACCACGGAAATCGGTTTCTTTTTATCCCTACCCACCAACTTTATCGTTTCCGCATTCTGAAGTATAATACTGCACTTCCTCTTCTCACCGCCACCTGTTTCCACTTCCAGTTCCGCTTCCACGAGCATAAGCGGTCGTTTCTCTATCTTCACCCTACCTACCACCGCTTTTCTCGCACTTCCTTCCGCATTCACAATCAACACGTCATCTCCAGACTTCAACTCCGACAAATATCTCGTCTTCTCACCCACTAATATGTAAGCATAAACGCCGCCCGCATTCACCCTGAACGGTCTCGCAGCTACGTAAGGACTCTCTTCTGATTCCGAATGCACCAAGAACAACGCAAAAGACTGCGACCCCACCAGCATTCCTTCTCCTAAAGTCATCAATGAGCAGGTGTCCACGCATACCCTATCCCCCATTTCAAGTTCTTTCACGTTTGTTATCTTCGCTGCAGAAAGAGTAATCTTACCCATTTCGCTCTCGTCACGTATCTCCACCGCTCTTTTTATCTCGGATACGTCATCAGTATCAAGAAGAACGCCATCGGCACCGTATTCAAGCGTTTCAAACGCCGTCCTCGCCTCTTCTGCACTCTGCACCCCCGCTATCACCTTCGCTTCCTTCTTTTGCAGTTCCGCAATTATATTCTCCAGCGGGATTATCTTCCAATCTTTTCCTATCACAATCACGTAATCACAGTAATCCGCAATATTCACGGCAAATTGCTCATATTCCTTGCCTCTTATCTCCACATACACTGCACCTGCATTAACTTTACTGTCCGAAGTCCTTCTCAACGCACCTAAGACACTTGACTCACCTACTTCCGTCGGAATGGACTTCGTTCCATCTCCTTCACTTCCCTTACCATAAACGGCAACGTCCGCTTCTACTTTTTCTGTTGATTCATCGGATGCAAACGCAGCTATTTTTATGCGTCCTAACTCCTTCACCTTCTCAATGTCTGCTTCCTCAACAAGCACTCCGTCCACGCCAGATTCCAAACCTGCAGTAATCCGGGACTTCTTCTCGCCCCACGTGCCCGCTTCATCATCCGCTTTTATCCATATCTCTTTTCGCTTTTGCTTTTCTTTCATTTCGAACTCCCCCTCTCTCCTTACCCCCTAGTGGCTATTGGCTATTCCCTATTGGCTATTCCCTCACTTCACTATTTCCATCGCCTCTTCCGCCGGAACGCCCTCATGCACTACCTTGCTTATCGCTATGGTCATATTAGCCGGGTTCTCATGCTGAAACACGTTTCTTCCTATTGACACGCCTGCAGCACCGCTCGCGACTGCATCCTCCACCATCTTCAGCACTTCCGCATCCGTATTCGCCTTCGGTCCTCCTGCTATTATCACCGGCACTGGACAGCCCTGCACAACTTCCTTGAACGTTTCCGGGTCACCGGTATAATTTGTTTTTATGACATCAGCACCAAGCTCCGCACCTATGCGAGCCACGTGCTTTACCACTTCCACGTCATGCTCGTTCTTTACCTTTTCGCCTCGTGGATACATCATCGCCAGAAAAGGAATACCCCATTCCTCACATACCATTGCGGTCTCTCCCAGTTCTACAAGCATATCCGCCTCGTTCTCCGCACCCACGTTCACGTGCATTGACACCGCATCTGCACCTAACCGCGTTGCCTCTTCCACCGTTGCCACGGTTACCTTATTTAACGGGTCGGGTCCCAACGAAGTGCTTGCAGATAAGTGAATTATCAGCCCTATGTCCTTGCCATAACCTCGATGCCCTGCTATTACAATGCCCTTATGCACGAGTACCGCATTTGCACCTCCTTCTGCTACCGCGTTTACCGCACGCTGCATGTCCTCCAACCCGCGTATGGGACCTAAAGTCACACCATGGTCCATAGGGACGATAACGCTTCTTCCGCTCTTACGGTCCACTATCCGCTCCATCCTGATGCTCTTCCCTATGCTCATCTGCTCCATTCTTTCCCTTATGCTTGTCATTTTCTTCTCTCCCCTCCCCTTTTGTATAAGATTTTAGCCTTTTTTATTGTATCTAATATAGTAAGTTGATAGTATTAGATTAACCGCAGAGTTCACGGAGAACGCAGAGGGGGTAAATTTTAGATTAGGGCTAGGGAACCAGATACCTAACACCTAATTCTCTCTGTGAACTCAGCGTTCTCTGCGGTAAATTTTGAAATGTGACATTGGCATTGCTCGTTTCATCTGTGTTAATCTGCGTTAATCTGTGTCTATAATCATTTTTTTTGATTTTTACATTTGACCTTTTGCATTTTTTAGACCAATCTCAACGTCTCTAAATTCATCGGCGCTACCGTCTCTATATTAAACCTCTTGTGTATTCCACTTGCTAATGCCACACATTTGCTGCTCTCGCCGTGCATACACATTATCTTTGACGGTAGTGGCCGTATCCCTCTTACGTATTCAATCAATTGATTGCGGTCTGAATGCCCGGAGAACCCATCTATTGTCCTCGTTTCCAGGTTTATTTTTATGTTTTTCATTTTTCCCTCGTTTGGAAGCTGTATCTCACTCCAGCCTTTCTGTATTCTCCTCCCAAGCGTTCCTTCTCCTTGATAACCAACAAAGATAAGTTTGTTCTTTTCGTCGCCTGCAAGCCCTTTCAGGTATTCTAACACAGGACCGCCATTTAACATCCCCGCAGTAGCAAGTACGATAAACGGCTCTTTCTCGTCTATTATTCCTCTCCTCTTCTCTGCATCGTCCACCGGTACAAAAACGTCTGATAAGAATGGATTTTCACCCTGGAATATCGAATTTTTTAGATTTCGATTGAGGTACTCGGGATATGCCGTATGGATTGCAGTCGCCTCCCAGATCATACCATCTAAATACACGGGAACCTCCAAATGCATTCTTTCCAGTGCTATCATTACTTCCTGCGAACGACCAACCGCAAAAGCGGGTATTATTGTTTTACCTCCCTTCTTTATCGTTTCCTTTATCTCTTCATTTAAATGGTGTTCCGCTTCTTTTCTCGACGGTTGCAGGTCATTCATACCGCCGTATGTAGACTCCATGACCATGGCATCAACCCGTGGGAACCCATTAAAAGCAGGGTCAAAGAGAAACGTTCGCTCGTACTTTATGTCTCCCGTGAATGCGAAGTTGTAAAGACCATTGCCTATGTTAAAATATGCGCTTGCAGAGCCCAGGATGTGTCCCGCATTGTAAAAAGTTAGCTTCACGTCCGGCGATATGTCTGTTACGTCCCCGTATTTCAGTGGGATGGTGTGCCTTATCGCATCTCGTATCAAGGATGATTTGTACGGGACTTTCTTCCCCTCTCTTGCCGACACTTCTATATAGTCAAGCAGAAGAAGAGCCATAAGGGCTCTCGTTGGCTCTGTCATGTATATAGGACCGTCATAACCATATAAGAGCAGAAGAGGCACTAAACCCGAATGGTCAAGATGCGCATGCGTTATTACTACCGCATCTATATCCTTTATCGGTGATGCTTCAGGAACGTATAAATAAGGCACCCCTTCCGAGCCCACACTCACCCCGCAATCTATTAAAACCCGCGTCTCCGGCGTAGAAAGCATAAACGCATTTCTCCCTACCTCCCGACACCCGCCCAACGCGGTTATACGCAGCCATTCATCTTCTTTTGTCTTATCTCGGTATATCATCCGCCCTACTTTTTTTACAAAGTTCTTCCTGAATTCGCTCTCCTCTCTTAGGTATCTCCTTATGCTTTTTATTGTTGTGGATTGTATCGGCGGTGCCCTGATAACATTGGGCCGCCACCCTATCACCCTTGCCACTTCTCGTAGTGTCGCTCCATGCGTGCCTATTACCAACCCCGGCTTTTCCGCCTCTATTATCGCCTCCGCCTTGTCCATATCAAAATAAATGTCTTTTATCCCTCCTTCATCAGGTATAATGTCATAAATCACCTTGGACGCTTTTTCCGGCTCCATCAGCATGTCACTATTTGGTCTGACGGAAATCCTTTTCTTTAATTCCCTCGCCAGTGTCCTCACTATGGCACCATCATCAGCGAATTTCTGTGTGTCTTCCGTATATACTACAAGTTCCGGTCCTTCAAACTCCACACCGCTAATGCTTACCTCAGCCGGTAATAACCCCTTTATTCGGCGCTTTAATTCTGAAAGCGTTTCTTCTGCTGGCATTGTCTATATCCCTGCCTCTATCCTTATTCTTGCTTCTAATCAATCCTGATCTTAGTCTTAGCTTTAGCCTTAGCACAATAGCTACTTTATCTTTCGCCCTTATCCTTCCTATTTTTAGTTTTCAATATCAACATTAATGCCTGTGCCTGCACCCCCCAACTAATTCCCGTACAGGCACAAAAACAAAATGTGTTTCAAATTTTAAAAGATTGATTCTTTGTTGTTGTTTTTTATGCCCCTTCTCCTGTCTCTTTATACATGTCCTTTGTTATCGTTACTATCTCTATCTCTTCGCCCGAAGCACTATCCCTTTTCATTGCGGAACGTAATGCCTGTGTTGCAAGTGCTACTCCTTCTTCCAGTGGCATGTCTGCTGAATACTTATCCTCAAGTACGCCGTATGCAATAGGCGAACCCGAGCCGGTGGCTGCAATCTCTCGCTCATCTGTATTGCCGCCAAAAGGGTCTACTGAATATATATGCGCCCCGTTTCGGTCTATCCCGCCTACCAAAAGTTGCACAAGATACGGAAACATCCGCTGCCCGTTCAGCACGTTGGACAACAGCGTTGTCATTGCTTTTACCGTCATTGGCTCTTGTCTCCTCGTTTTATACAGCCTCGCTTCTACGGATATTAGCCGAACCAACGTCTGTGCATCTCCCACTATTCCCGCTGTGGTCATACCCATTCGGTCATCCACCTGGTATATCTTCCTCGCTGCCTTAGAAGCGATAAAAGAACCCATTGTCGCACGCTTCTCACTCGCCAATACTACACTGTCTCCGCATATTAAACCCACGGTTGTCGTTCCCTTCTTTAACTGGTCCATTATCTCTATTTCCATTTCCTATATTCCTCCATGTGTCGTTGTCAGTTTCACGTGTTTTACGCCCCTCAAACTCATTATATCTTCCGCTAAATTCTTTATCCCTTTCGCCTCTCCTTTCATCACTACTACCTCAAAGCAATTCTGTTCATCTAAATGAATATGCGTTGCCGATTTTATCAGATTCATGTAATGGTGCTGCGCCTCAGTTAGCTGGTCACCCAATCCCCGCTGGCTGTGGTCGTAGAGATACGTTATAGTTCCTATTTCCTCCCCGGTCTCACGCTCCATCCATTCGTATTCCACTATATAGGCGCGGATTGCATCTCTTATTCCTTCCGACCTCGATGAGTAACCTCTCCCTCGTATTATCCCATCAAACTTGTTCAACAGATTCGAAGGCAATGATACACCTATTCGAGTCAGCCCTATCTCTTCTTCCATTTTTCTTCACCCCTCAATTCTACTATATGTTTTATTATCTCCTCTGCTTTACAAAAAGCATTTGAATTATATCTTTTTATACGGACGACCTTCGAGTTGAAGCCCCGCTTCGAGAGTTCCCGCTCCAGCATCACCACATCGAAATCCTGGTCATACCCTATTGCAATTATATCTGGTTTTATACTATATAAAGGTTCATACATATCCTTTTCGCTACCCAGCATCGCTTTGTCTACCACTTTCAATGCAGAAATCATCTTCAACCTCTGCTCTTCCCGTATAATTGGCGTTCTTTTCCTCTTCTTCACGTTTATATCTCTCGCAACAATGACAAAAAGCTCATCACCCAGTTTCTTTGCTTCCTCCAAATAAAGCAAATGCCCTGGATGCAGTATTTCAAATGTTCCCGTCGCTAAAACCCTTACCATAAAAGTTCTCCTCCTTCTTTCAACTCCTCTAAATCCTTCTCCACTATTTCCAACTCTATCTCTTCTCCTTTTGAATTATAACATCTCCAACTCTCCCTTGCATAGGGATAAAACGTGATGATATGACAATTACCCGTTTTAGAAAACATCAATAAATCCTGCTCTGATGGATGCATAGCGGCGGGATGTGGGTGACTATGAACAGACCCTACATAGTCAAGACCCATTGGCATCATATCTAGGCGTATAATTGCATTTTCATCTGACGAAACCGTGCCCGGGAGGAAAAAAACATCTGTTATGACATCCGCATCGGAGCACAGCATGCCGATGAATTCCCTCGGATAATTAGATTTGCTCACTTCGAGGATAAAATCCAACGTATCCTTTGCTATTCCCACGATTTTTCTCCTCTTGTTCATCTAAACTATTCTAAGAAAGTTTTAAAGTAAAACATCCTTCGGTTTTTAGTTCCTCTTCCAGCGGCAGAGTTCCAAATTTCGCTCTCAATATCAAATCCGCCACCTCGTAATTTATCACTTTTGCCGTTCCCACGATGGATGTGGTGGGTCTTGGGTTCACATCCACGACGTATGGCGTGCCATCGTCACCTAATACAAAATCCATCCCCACATATCCTTTGCAGTGAAGCAGGGTTACAACTCTCTTACTTAACCGCATTATCGCCTTCTCGGCATCTTGTCCTACAGAATACGGAACCGACCCTCCCTCGTATATCAGCCTTCTTCCTCGCATCACTACAAATTGCTTGTTTATCGTCAGCGGCAACACGGAAAGACCTCCAACTACCACGCTACTGCTTACGTCCTCCCCTTTTATAAATTCCGTTATGATATATCCCTGATTATCCACAAAAGAAGCGTCGTTCTGACTTTGTTTTCCCTTCAGTATAAACACGTTTTCCGATGCACATCCATATCGCGGCTTCTTTACATATACCGCTCCTTGCGCTCTACCGTTCCTCATCTCTTCTTCGGGAACAATCCGCGGTACGGGTATTCCGTTATTATCCAGAATTTTTGTCGTCTGTATCTTGTCGGCGCACATTTTTACGCATTCCGACGGGCAACCCAGATTAGCGGTATTTGGCTCCAGAATCTTCGTAAGTTCGTATAGCTTCTCATCGGGTGCGATAACGATGCCCGCATCGCTCTTCTTTGAAAGTTTGTCCACTGCTGATTCAAAATCCGCTTCCGCCATCGGATAAACAACTTCATTACCCAACCGCTCAAAACTATCCCTTAACGTTGTAAGCATCGCTTTTCCTTCCCGCAGTAAAGATGCGCTCTTCCCCTTGTCCCCTCCTCCTACTGCGTATTCCGCTACCAGCACCCTCATTTTAGTCCTGTACCTACGCAGGTGCAAGTGTTTTCCCGTGCTCAAGTAGTTTTGCTAACGCAAGGAGGATATTTACGAAATAATCATCCTGCATGGATTTATCCAGATGTTCCTCCCAGCTCTTCTTAATATCTGCAAATCGTTTCTCTGTCGCTTTTGATATTTTACCAATGCCGGAAGAATAAACAACCTTTTCTATTCCTTCCTCTATTGCTTTTGCCTTTATCGGTTTTCCCTCTTTTCCCCTTCGCAAATCAGTAATTAGATAGCCCATCGAGTTTAGCGCTCTCGTCACCGTTGATATTTTTATTTGCTCTGGCCTTATCTTATTCTCCTCCTCCAGAACGTCTTCTACGGTTATCGTCCCGTTTTCTATCCTGTCGCAGTATTTCTGCAACCAGTCTGGTCCGATTCTGGCTTTTTTTATCTTTTCACCCTGCTTCTCCTTTTTCACGCCTGCTGCCAAATCTACCGTTTCACCACTCCGTAATTCAGCAACCGAATAGCCCATCGAGTTTAGCGCTCTCGTCACTGTTGATAACTTTATGGGCGTTACCCTCACCTTATTCTCCGCTTTCAGTATATCCTCGACCGCTATTGCCCGTTTATCTATCCTTTCCATGTACTTCTGTATCCAACCTGGTGCTTCATCTATCCGCCCCATCTCGTTTTCCTCCCTTGCATTTTTATCTTTCTTTTACCATAATAAGGTTATTTATATTTTATGTATCAAAACATCAAAAGAAGATAAGTAGTAAATCAAAACAGCGAGAAATGAAAAAGGTGGTGATTTAAATTCCCTGTGGAAAGAAGAGAAAATTGGCAAAGATGCGGAAGCACAAGCTAAAGAAAAGAAGGAAGAAGATGCGGTATAAGAAGTAAGCTAAGCGTGAGAATAGAAAGAGGAGGTAAGATAAAAAATGAAGGAGCTGACCGAGGCGAGGACATTAAAAGAGGGGAGGTACGTGCTTATAGACGAGGAACCCTGCACAATAGTTAACATAACGACTTCAAAACCGGGAAAGCACGGGGCGGCGAAAGCGAGGATAGAAGGGATTGGTGTATTTGATTCGCAAAAAAGAACGGCGGTTCAGCCAGTTACTGCGAAGCTATACGTGCCTGTGATAGAGCGAAGGAGTGGTCAAGTGCTTTCAGTTTCCGGGGACATGGCGCAAATTATGGACATGGGCGACTATTCAACGATTGAAATAGAAATACCGGGAGAGTTGAAGGGGAAAGGGAAGGTTGAGCCGGGTAAGGAAATGCCCTTCTTACACTATGAAGGGAAATACAAGATAGATATGAAATAAGGCGGTATGGATGTAGGTGTGGGTATGGCGGTGTAGAACCAAAAAGGGAGAAATAAAATGGTTGAAAAGAAGTTGGTAGGAAAAATCACGCATTATTTCTCGAAGATAGGCATTGCCGTGGTAGAGCTGAGTGGTGATGTAAAGGAAGGGGATAGGATAAAGGTAGAAGGAGCTACGACATCGTTCGAACAGGTCATAGAATCAATGGAGATAGAAAACGAAAAAGTCGAACTCGCTACGGTAGGGCAGTCAATAGGGCTAAAGATGAAAGATCGAGTAAGGCTGCATGACAACGTATACAAAATAATGGAGAACACAAAATAAGGATAGAGCAGAATAATGAGATATGGCGCAAAATAAGGAGAAACAGAACGAGCAAGCGAGAATAAGGGACATAATGGTGGAGGATGTCGCTTATGTGACCGTGCCAGGGACAAGAGAGGCGATAATGGAGATATGCAGAGAAAGATACATCTCCGGGGTTCCAGTTGTTAAAAAAGGGAAAGTAGAAGGAGTAGTTACAAGACAGGATTTGCTGAAAAATCCCAATGAGCGGCAAATAGCGCTGCTGATGAGTAGAAATCCCATTACAATCAGCCCAGAAGCTACCATTGCAGAGGCTGCGCGGATTATCCTCTCCCATAGCTTTCGCCGTTTGCCCGTGGTGGAGGGCGAGAAGCTTGTTGGGATAATTACCGTTGCGGACATCATCAGGGAAATAGCGAAGGGGGGCTATAAGGCGCCCATAGGCGATTACGTGGGGGAGAAGACCATAGCAACGTGGGATAAGATGCCTTTATCAGTTGCAGGTAGAATAATGGAGCTTGGAAAGGTAAAGGCAGCTCCTGTTCTGAATTTGGAATTCGAACTTGTTGGACTGATAACAGATAGGGATTTGATAAACGCTGCGGTGATAGAGGATGAAACAGAACATTCAGACCTCTCTTTAGGCGCTGATGAAGATGCATGGACATGGGAAGGGATGAGAGATACGATGAAACTGTACTACGGCGTATCAAAGATGAAATTACCGGATAAGCGTGTGAGCGAAGTGATGGTGAAAGAAGTGGTTACAGCGACTCGTAATTGTGAAGTGAACGAATGTGCGGGAAAAATGAGCGAAAACCAGTTCGACCAGCTTCCTGTTATCTCTACAAGAGGTAAATTGACCGGCATGCTACTCGATAGGGACCTTCTTAAGGTTCTGGAATAAGGGGGGGGATGGAGGGTAGCTACAAATGACTGTTTTAGGTGGACTTTTCAAACAGCAAAGAACGCGGTATAGAATAAACGAGGATGAGAAATTTTATTTGATGAGTTGTTCCGATTTACTGGGTGGGATAGCTCCTGTTATAGACGGCGTGGTGACCATGCATGACTTCTTCTGGGAGAAAATCGCAGAGCCCAAATATGAAGAAGAGATGAAAAAGTGTGGAAGTGCTGCAAAGAGCAGACTTAGTGAGGCAGAGTACATTAAGGCACCGCAGCGGTGTAAAGAGATGCATGAGCACCTTGTGAATGGGCTCAGATATTTTGTGGATTCTTATAACGAATCGCTGGTTTTTTTAACGGATAAGCAAAGGGAACACATAGCAAAAGCGATAGAATTAGCGCTGTTAGGGAGCGCGGAACTCAGAGATGGAAATAGGCAGTGGGAAAAGATAAAAGAGGATGTACGGGTTGAGTAGTACACACATTGCAAAATGCAAAGTGTAAAATGTAAAATGATAAGTGCAAAGTCAAAGTGAGAAATGGTAAGTGCAGACATTAAAGAGGGGAGAAGGGACGAAGTAGCAGAGCTTGCACGTAGAAGAGGATTTCTGTGGCTGGCTTTTGAGATATACGGGGGTGCTGCGGGGTTCTACGACTATGCCCCTCTGGGTGCATTACTGAAACGGCGGGTGGAAACCGCGTGGCGAGATTTCTATACGAGAGAGGGTTTTTATGAGATAGAGACGACAAGCGTTGCGCCGAGGGATGTATTTGAGGCATCAGGGCACTTAGAAAGTTTTACGGACAGGACAGTGGTGTGCAAGCACTGCAAGACCTTTTTTCGTGTGGATGAGGGTATAGATATAAATAAGTCCTGCCCTGAATGTGGTGGAGAACTTGAAGCGGCAGGTGAGTTTAATCTGATGTTCCAGACGAGAATAGGCGTGCCAAAAGGCGAAAGGGGTGGAAAGGTGCTGGACAAAAGCGAAGGTTATCTGCGACCTGAGACAGCGCAGGGGACTTTTCTCAATTTCCCGCGATTGCTGAGGTTCAATCGCGATAAGCTGCCTTTTGGTGTAATTCAGATAGGGAAAGCATACAGAAACGAGATTTCACCAAGACAGAGCCTTATTCGACTGCGTGAATTCACAATAGCAGAAGCGGAGGTTTTTGTATATCCCGAGGAGAAAAACAAACATCCGCGGTTTGAAGAGGTGAAGGAAAGAAAGCTGAGGTTAGTTCCTGGTGAAGGAGCGCAAGCCCAAGAGGAGATGGAAAAGACCGTGGAAGAAGCAGTTAGGAGCGGAACAATCGCAAATGAGTATTTAGGGTATCATATAGCGAAGGTAGATGAATTTTTGGAGGGGATAGGAATTCCACGGGATAAACTGAGGTTCCGACAACATGAGCCGGAAGAGATGGCGCATTATGCACAAGATTGCTGGGATGCGGAATTCTTTAGCGATAGATATAGCTGGATGGAGATTGTAGGTGTGGCGGATAGGGGGGATTATGACCTTTCGTCACATGCATCATATTCGAATACCGATATGGGTGTGTATCCTCAATTGCAATCTCAAGTGCAAGCCGAAGGCGAAGCGGAGAAGGCAAAGGCGAAGATTATACCGCACGTGATTGAACCCTCTTATGGAATAGATCGGATAATCTATGCGTTACTGGAAAGTTCGTTTTACAAGGAGCAAGTGGGGAAAGAGAAAAGAAAAGTGCTGAGGTTTAAGAAGGAAATGGCACCGATAAGAGCGGCGGTGTTCCCATTGCTCAATCGGGATGAGTTGAAGCGTAAAGCAAAGGAAGTGTTCCAGGACTTGAGAAATGAGGTGATATCCGTTGAATATGACGATTCGGGCAGTATTGGCAGGCGGTATCGGCGTCAGGACGAGATAGGCACGCCTTATTGTGTCACCATAGATTACGATACGCTGGAAGACGATACGGTAACAATAAGGGAAAGAGACACGATGAAACAGATTAGGGTTCCGGTAGCGGAAGTAAAAGAGGTGCTGTTAAAAGGAAGTTACGGAACGGGAAAACAATTATAAGTATAGCCATTCCAAAAAATATTAACCACAAGATTACACATCGTGGGCTCTGCCCACGTCCCCGCAAACCCAGAAAGGGTTTATTCCACGAGAGAATAATATTCTGTAAAAATACTGTTTCAGGGTTCTATATGTGTTTTTATCCATTATTAATCCCCCTCTCTTGTGTTAATCTTGTGAAATCTCGTGGTTCATTATTTACAATTTATTATCCAGTCTTATTTTCCCGTGCCTGGCGGGTATTTCTCTTTTAAAACCGAAAATGCTTTTTTTCAGGTCTTCTTTTCTTTCTTCAATGTCTTCAACATGGGCTATTCCAAATCTCCTGAACGCCCTTCACAGTTCCTTTGCAACTTCCGATTTGTGTATCCAGAAACAATATGAGCAACTCCAAATACGCCCTCCATCCTTCTTGAGCACCCATTCCCCTCCTGTTTGTTCGTCTTCACAGGGATAAAAGGGGCAGAAACACCACGTGCAATCCTGACCTGTAAAATGACAGGGATAATATTCACACGTTTCGTCGGGTCCTACGAGTTTCTTATCCTTCAATACCCTTTTCAAGCGTTCATAAGCGAGTGGATGCATTTTCGGTAAAAGGGTTCTATACAGATTTTGACATTGCCGCCTTGATAATGTCAATGACTTCAATCAAGTTCACTTTGTCACATGTCCTAACACCTTCTGGAGTGTGCAAGTGAAATGGAAAAGAGGAAATCTCCTTGTGATGAGGTGCGCTGTCCCATCGTTTGATCAATCTATTATTTCCATTCATAAAATGAAAGCGATAATCTGTGTGTTCCATAGATACTAACTCCCTGAAGTCTAAGGAATAGTTGTTAACAAAAACGACTTTACCTTTGATAATGCCCATTTCCTCGGAAACTAAACTGAATTCGATGCTTTTCTTTTTTATTAACCATTTACACTCCTCTAACTTTTTTTTCCACCTCACTAAAATAGTCCCGGATCATAAATCATATCTGCATTTATATTAATATCCCTTCTAAGAGCTTTAACTTCTTCCTCACGTGTTCATAGGCTCTGTAAGCGAAGAGGAAATCAAACCACTCTGCATCATCGCCCAAGTCGCCAGAGTCAAACTTTTGAATAAATTCCTCTCTCGACATTTTATATTTCTTCTCAAAAGTCTCCAAATCCTTTTTATATTCGTATAAACTTATTTTCAATAGATTTTCTTCAATCGCCAGCCCAGACTTGATGATGGGTATCTCCTCTTTCTGAATCTTTATCGTTGCCATATTTTCACTACTCTTTTTATTTATTATAACACTTACTAATAGGATATGAAAAACCGCAAATGTTACAATGGAAGCAATTTTTTGGCATTCCCGCCTTGCATAGCGGACATACATTCGCCTTTACCTTCGGCTTTGGAACTTCATCCACAACCTCTTTATATATCTCGTAGAAGAAGAGATGCTCTTTATTCATGAATTCCATCTCATATTCTCTTTTCTTCGCATCGAACTCAGCATCCGAGATTTTCAAAGCGATAATATCCCGTAGCTTTGTTGTTCCAGAACCGAACTCTATCGGTTCTTTTTCTCTCCATGCTACCTCACCCAATTCTTTTTCATACGCCTTTCTTAATATCCATTTCCCATATTTTCTCCCTTTTATTTCCTTTACCTTCAAGTCTGGACTCATATCGAGAGCGAATTCAACAATTTCTTTATCAAGATACGGCTGTTTTATCTTCACACCGAGAAAATCACCAAGTTTGTTAGAGGAGAAATACATCGTTTTTGAAAGATTTATTATGTATTTATTCAACTCTTTGTGTGAGAGTTCGTGCATGTAAGAATAACCAGCAAAAAGCTCGTCTGCACCATCTCCGGTCATTACGCTTTCTATTCCTAAATTCTTTGCTTCTTTTATTGCCACGTAGATAGCCAAATCATTGGGAAGAGCAGGATCAAAACTTCTGA
Source organism: Candidatus Methanophagaceae archaeon GoMg1 (assembly GCA_013180605.1). Lineage (GTDB taxonomy): Archaea > Halobacteriota > Syntropharchaeia > Alkanophagales > Methanospirareceae > QEXZ01. The sequence continues at coordinate 52,631 of QBUL01000187.1, forward strand.
CCGCTTTTATCACATTCCCAGATTTTTTCTAATGCTTCATTTTCTGCTATGCGGATCAAATGATGCTCATAAAGGAACCTCTGAGCCATCCTTTTTGCATATTCAAGGTCAGGAGCAGGAGTTCCTGCTAAGGATACCGTAAGTGCTTTCTTGTTTCTTCCAGCGTCTTTAGAAACGGCAGCTAAAATGCTCGTGTCTAATCCGCCAGAAAGTAGCAATGCCTCTGCAGCGTTTCTCTCAACAGCGTCACTTAATAGTTCTCTTAGCCTGCTGCATACCTCCTCTTCTTTCATGAGTTAACCACGAGATTACACAACACTTTTTCTTTTTTGCAAAAAGAAAACCTGTGCTAAAAGAAAAACTATGGAACTATTTTTAGTCAAGGTTTTTACCGAAGGTAAAAAAGTTGTTGGTAAAGCTTTTCTTTCTAATAAAAAGTTTCTCGTGAAATCTCGCGGTTCATTATTTGCAATTTATTACTGGAATGACTATAATACGACAAGATGAAAGAGAGTTTCAGGTTAAAAGAAACTTTCGTATGGATAACCGCGGATGAAAAGAGGTACATAGAGATAGCAAAAGAGGAACTAAAACGACGTAGGAACGATTTGGAGCGGTTTACGCGATGGCACCCGTATTTCCTTGTAACGCTCGAAGGTTACCCGATAAAACAAACAGACATCGAGTTCGGGAGTGCCATAGGAAAGGACAAGATACCCGAGATAATAACAAGAATGACAGAATCCGCGGAAAAATTTGGTATTGGACCAATGTCTGCAGTGGCAGGGACGTTGGCGGAGTTCGCGGTGGAAGCAATGCACGATGCAGGAGCGACTTATGCAATGGTGGATAATGGCGGTGACGTTGCATTAATATGCGATAGGGAAGTACTGGTTGGTATATATGCGGGAGAAAGTCCCTTCTCAAACAGAATTGCACTTAAGCTGCACCCCTCTTCTTCCTTATTGGGTGTGTGCACGTCTTCAGGAACGGTGGGGCATTCTATAAGCTTCGGAAACGCCGATGCGGCAACCGTGATAAGCAATAGTGCATCTTTGTCTGATGCGGCAGCTACTGCGCTCGGTAATTCCGTAACCGACGCCCAGTCTGTCTCAAAAGCATTTGGGGTGATTAAATATGTGGAAGGCATCAAAGGTGCGCTTGTGATATATAAGGACACACTCGCAACATGGGGCGAAATTCCGGAGGTCGTGGAAACAAGAAAATAGAAAATAAATTGTTGACACAGATCAACGCAGATTAACACAGATGAAACGAGCAAAGCCAATGCCACATTCCAAAATTTACCGCAGAGAACGCGGAATTAGAGGTTTCGTTTATTAGCGGTTCAGCTCGTTAGCTAAACCTCCAAACCGCTATCCTCTGTGAACTCTGCGGTTAATCTGACATCGTCAAGTTATATCCTCAGCAGGGCAACTTCATTTTCGTCCAGCGGTGAAACAACTATTCTCTCTTTCCTTTGTTCTTGATCTCCGTGGAGTTCAGCCCCATGAAAGGGTTTATATTCCACTAATACTTCCTCTTTGGCACCCGCATCAGAATACCTCGCAGTCAATTTTGCTGCGACTTCAATCGCTTCTTTGCTCTTTTCACCTTCCAAAATCGTTATTGGGCTCCCGTAACCAAGCACCTCGAAAACATAATCCTCTGTGTTCTTCAAATCCAGTAAAAGCGTATTCTCTGCTTCATTTCTCCCTACTATTATTTTCGACGACCCGAACCGAAAATGCCTGCCTATTTTCAGTACTCTTACATCCCGCATCGTCACGCGTTCATTATGGTCGAACAAATCCCTCAGCTTAGATGCAAATTCGCGGTAGGTTAAGAGACAACCGCCAGAAGGAGTGGGGTACTCCTCTTCCAGAATGCCAAACTTCTTTGCAAGCGCAATCTGGGGCTTTCTGCTCTTTCCTTTTATATCCAGAAGCTTGCTCCTGTCCACCCAACCTTTTTGTTCCGGAATTGTTTCAGGGAGTAGTTTTGCGGATAGCGGTCTCAAAACCATTTTTTCCAATCCCGCTTCTTTTTCCTCGAGTTCCAATGCTTTCCTGTGCTGGCTCATGGGTCTTTCACCCAGAACATCGCCTGTAAAGATGAGATTGGCACCCACGTCTTTCGCAATCCGCTTCGCTTCTCGCAGCATATAAATATGACAATCTATACAGGGGTTCATCCCCGAGCCATAGCCATACTTAGGGTTTCGTACCATGTCAAGGTATTCTTCACCTGATTCTACCCGAACAAGCGGTATCCCGAATTTCTTTGCCACCTCACCCGCATAATCCCTCTTCTCCGCAGTAACAGGCAAAATAAAAGTCACGGCTACAACCTCTATACCCTGGTCTAAGACGAGCTTAGTCGCCAATATCGAATCTAAGCCGCCGGATAACAACGCTAACGCTTTCATTACACTTTTTCTTTTTCATAAAAAGAAAACCTGTGCTAAAAGAAAAAACGTATGTGTTTAGCTCCATCTACAACCATTTCATCCTTCTCACCTCAACAGCCATCTAAAATCCGGTTAAAACCGAAAAACTACTATATTATGAGAGCAATACCCTATTTAGAGAAGGATGGACAAAGACGAGATTATCAGACAACTCAAACGTGAGAATGAGCTGCTTAAGGCACGCATAGAGGAATTCGAGGCCCAACTGGCTAGATATGAGAACCCGCATGCCCCTCCAAGCATGAGACGCGGTGGCAATAGCAGAAGGAATCAGAAGAAAGGGCACAAAGGGGTGACGAGACAACGGGCAGAACCAGATAGGCCGGTAGAGGTCCGGATGGGTCGATGCCCGTACTGCGATGCCGAGCTTGGTGATCCGGTCAGCGTGGGATCGAAGATTATCGAGGAGATCCCAGAACCACAACCAGTTATCGTCACCGAATACAAAATTGCACATTATACATGTCCCCGGTGTCATAGAGAAGTCGTTGCAAGCGATCCCGACTGCCCAAAAGAAGGCATATTCGGTAATAACACGATAGCACAAGCGACAGTGCTGAAATACGAGGAGCGGTTGCCACACCGTAAG
>QBUL01000160.1 GCA_013180605.1 Candidatus Methanophagaceae archaeon GoMg1
GAAGTTCAAAGACTTATGGGTTGCAATCGTGAACAAAGAGGTTGTTGTGGCAGGTGAAAGTATAAAATACGTGGAGGAGAAGGCGTCTAAGCTCACCGGTAAGGGAAAAGAAGAGATTCCTGTAATTTTCGTAGAAAGCGGTGCACATGTCTACTAAGTTACGAATCAGGATAAAGAAACTGATAGACCCGGAATTAGATTTGAAATTGGACTATGGAGAGTTAGTCAGATTATCCATCTTAATCCGATTTAAGACAGAATCAGGATGGAGTAAGCTGTATGAGGCTATAATTGATACGGGTGCACATACGTCGGTGATTCCAAGATATATCTGGGAAGGGATTTATGCAGAAGAGAAGGCGAATCATTTTGTCCAAGGGATTGTTCCCAAAGAGGAGTGCAGTTTGCCAGTAAAAGTAAGTATTATAAGTGGTGTATTATTTGATGATGAGTTGGACCATACAAATGAGGTTGAATTCTATGCATTCTGTGCGATTGATGATAGAGTTCCTTTGATTCTAGGATTTAAAGATTTACTTGAGACATTCGCGATTCATTTTGACATTAAGTCCGGTGTGGCATACCTGGAGGAATGAAGGAAAATGAACATTGCCTTACTAAAAAACAGAAAGGTGTTGTAGGTTGTGACTGTAACTCCGCTTCGCTCCGCAGTAAAACGCCGTGTGATGATTTCGGCACGGGCGAAAACCTTTTGCCCTTAGCCATTTGCCTTTTTCCCTTTCCCTATGGATAAAGAGTACGCCCATGTCCGAAATCGTAAATCAAAGCCTGCAAAAACACTTTTTCTTTTTTCACAAAAAAGAAAACCTGTGCTAAAAGAAAAAATAATAGAATGTTTTTAGTCAAGGTTTTTACCGAAGGTAAAAAAGTTGTTGGTAAAGCTTTCTTTTTTAAAGAAAGGTTTATCGGCACGATAATTGGCATGCTCCTTGGCTTTGTTGGCAGGGTTATCCTCGTTAGATTCACAACACAAATAGAAAGTGATATAAATAACAAGCTGTAAGAATATAATGGTGATCGAAATAGATGGTAATAGATATAAAAGAAGCATCTAAACTCTTGGAATTCATCAAGGGGATGACCCCGGAGGTGGAAGAGGGAATCGTGGAGAAGATGGTGGGGAAATTTAAAGGGATAGTTCCAGAGGGGAAGAGCAGTGTGGAATATCTGAAAGAGTTGAGAGAAAAAGAGTATGATTAGAATTCTTGTTCCCGATTCATGGACCATGATAAAGGCATTTGAATATGAGGTAGAGCGTGATTTGGATCCATACGACTCAATAGCGTTTGCGATAGCGGAATCAGCGGGAAGCGAGATATTTGTGACGAGGGACGAAAAGCTGAGGAGAAAGATTGGAAGACTCATAAGGGCTTTAGAACCAGAAGAGGTTTAGATTGACATTATAATGCTCTTGTGGTTGAAAATAAATCAGTGAAATCTGTGTTAATCTGTGGTTAAAAAATACTAATCTAAAACATATTTGGTACTTCAGCACTTCCGATAGTTTTATATACCTCTATTGTTATAGACAAGTACAGATGTATTTAATATGATACAGAGAGGGATACAACTACCAAATGTGTGAAATCGTAGTAGTAGTAAATAGAAAGAATGAGAAAAGAAAGCCGCATAGAACAGCGACAATCACAGCGGAAGAACTGGAAATAAAAAAGGTTTGGTTGTTGCAAATACTAAAAATACGAGGAAGAAGATAAAATGACAAAAACCGCATTAATTACCGGCATAAGCGGACAAGACGGCGCATACTTAGCAAAATTCCTTTTAGACAAAGGATACGAAATATTCGGCACATACCGTAGATTATCAACGCCAAACTTCTGGAGATTGCAATACTTGGATATCTTTGAAAGGGTGAATCTAATACCCGCAGATTTAGTTGATGCCGGTTCGATGGTGGAAGCAGTTAAAATCTCCGAACCAGATGAAATTTATCATTTAGCGGCACAAAGTTTTGTGGGTGCTTCTTTCGAACAGCCAATAGGAACAGGAGAAGTAACAGGTTTAGGTGTAACAAGAGTTTTAGAAGCTATCAGACAAATAAATCCCGCGATAAGGTTCTATCAAGCATCTACAAGCGAATTATACGGGCGTGGGCATTCTTCAAGCCTAACCGAGAATTCACCGTTTCAACCTGCAAGCCCTTATTCCGCTGCGAAATTATATGGATACTGGCTGACAAGACAGTATAGAGAAGGCTACAATATTTTCGCTTGCAATGGAATTCTTTTTAATCACGAATCTCCTCTGAGGGGATTAGAGTTTGTTACAAGGAAGGTATCTAACGCTGTAGCAAAAGTCGCTCTTGGAATAGAGAAAGAATTGAAGCTTGGCAATTTAGAAGCGAAACGGGATTGGGGCTATGCTCCAGATTACGTTGAATCAATGTGGTTGATACTCCAGCAAAAAGAACCTGATGATTACGTGATTGCAACAAACGAATCTCATTCTGTAAAAGAATTTGCAGAAAAGGCATTTGACGTTATCGGTTTAGATCAGCAAGAATACGTTAAAATAGATAAAAGATTTTTACGACCTTTAGATGTCAATTTCCTGCAAGGGGATTACACAAAGGCAAAGAAGAAGTTAGGATGGGAGCCAGAGGTAAAATTTGATGAACTTGTGAAGATAATGGTGAACGAAGATTTAAGTAGATGGGAAAGATGGCAAAGCGGAGAACGATTCCCGTGGGATGCGCCGAATTATCCGAGTGAAGCAAATATTTTAACGAGGACATTGAGAGTATGATCCCAATCGCAGAACCTTGCTTAGGTGAAGAGGAATTGAAAAATGTTACAGAAGCCCTTAAAAGTGGATGGATTTCTTCAAAAGGAAAGTTTATCGAAGAATTTGAGGAAAAAATTTCCAGTTATTGCGGTAGAAAATACGGCGTTGCAACCTCCAACGGAACAGTAGCCTTACATTTAGCATTAAAAACACTTGGAATAGGAAAAGGTGACGAAATAATAATCCCCGATTTAACTTTTGTCGCTGTTGCTAACACGGTAACCTATTGCAACGCAAAGCCCATATTTATAGATTCTCATCCTGATTATTGGTGCATTGATCCAGAAAAAATCGAAGAGAAAACAACCCCAAAAACCAAAGCGATTATTCCTGTCCACCTATACGGTCATCCCTGCGATATGGATCCAATTTTAGATATCGCAAATGATCATGATTTGTATGTTATCGAGGATGCTGCAGAAGCTCACGGCGCAGAGTATAAAGGCAGAAAAGTTGGCTCGTTTGGAGATATAAGTTGCTTCTCTTTTTATGGAAACAAGATAATAACTACAGGAGAGGGGGGTATGTGCTTAACCAACAACGAAGAATTAGCAGAAAAAATGAAAATTTTAAGAGATCATGGAATGAATCCAAATAAAAGATATTGGTATGATGTCATCGGTTTTAACTACAGGATGACAAATTTGCAAGCAGCAGTTGGAGTTGCTCAATTGAAGAAATTAGATGAATTCGTTGAGAAAAAAAGAAAAATTGCTAAACGGTATTCTGAAGAATTAAAAGATTTAGAGGAGAAAGAATTAATTACATTACACCCAGAAATGCCCTGGGCAAAATGCGTTTACTGGATGTATTGTATTTTAATTGAAGATAAATTTGGTATGAGCAGGGATGAATTGATGAAAAGATTAGAAGAAAACGGAATTGATACAAGACCTTTCTTTTATCCTGTGCATGTGATGCCGCCTTATAAAAATAATGAAGGATACCCTGTCGCTGAGGAAATATCAAGAAAAGGGATTAATTTACCTTCAGGAGTGAGTTTAAAAGAAGAAGAGATAAAGTTTATATGTAACGAAATAAAGAAAGAATTGGAGGACTAAAACTAAAAATGGGAATAGAAGTAAAAAAGGAGGGGATATTTATACCTAATAAGGTATTAGAAGAAATTGGGTTAGAGAGCTTTGAAGTTGAGATTTCAGAGACAGAACTAAAAATTCGCCCAAAAAGTTATACAAAAAGGATGTTTGGATTTTTTAAAGCGGATGAAAAATTGGTAGATAAAGTCATCAAGGACTATGAGCGGGAAACAGAGAGAAGATACTTTGGAGAAGAATAGATTGGCGGATTTTGATTTGCGTGAATTGATTTTTGTGGATGCAAATATCTTTGTAGATCATGCATCAGCAAATTCGAGCTATGGAAAAGCGTGTGAGGAGTTTTTAGAAAAAGTGGAATCAAAAAATGTCGTGGCAATCACAACAACTGCCGTATTAGATGAAGTTGGGTACATACTCTCTCTTCTTGAAGGAGCGAAGACATTAAAAACAGAGGAGTTAAAGATAGTTCGTAAAAAGCTCAAAAAAGATCAGAAATTAGCCGTGGCATGTTACAAGAAAGTTCACGAGTATATGAAATACATCTTTCTACTTTGGGAAAAGGGCTTAGATATCCAGAAAGTAGAGCCAAAAGATGTGTTAATCGCCACTAAAGTAGGTGGAGAGCATAGACTTCTATTTAAGGATTCTTTACATCTTTCTGTGATGAAAAGGCTGAAAATAAAAAACATTGCAACCAGAGATTCAGATTTTGAAAGAGCTACAGACATAATAATATGGAGTCCTTAGCGTATTATATAAAACAGATTGCGAGAAGGCATTTATAAAATGGGAAGAGTCATTGTTACAGGATACGGAATAAAGCTAAAGTTTATTGATATGGCTGATGGTAGAGAAGCAAAGAAGGACGTTGAAGGAATAACATTACCAGTAGAGAGGGAATGGGCAAAATGCGTTTACTGGATGTATTGTATTTTAATTGAAGATAAATTTGGTATGAGCAGAGACGATTTGATGAAGAAATTAGAGGAAAAAGGAATTGACACAAGGCTTTTCTTTTATCCTGTGCATGTGATGCCGCCTCACAAAAATAACAGAAAATTTCCTGTTGCAGAGGAAATTGCAAGGAAAGGGATTAATTTACCTAGCGGAGTGAGTTTAAAAGAGGGAGAGGTGGTGAAATCTATTTGTGATGCGATAAGGGAAATTGATAAAAGGAGATAAATATGAATGTTCATATTTTATTAGAATAAGGGGTGTTTTATCTTATGCTTGAACCAAAACCAATTCTCTTAACAAGGCACTTTTTCAATAGATGGGCAGAACGAGTTTTAGAGATGGAAGATATAAATCAGGCAAAGAAGATGTCGAATGATGTGATTGATGAAATAGAAAAGGTTATATTTAACAAAGATTATGTTTGTATATATGAAATGTCCTATATGTGGTGGAGAGCTGAAGAAAATGGTGGAAAAGAGTAATCTTAAAGGATTTGGAGTTCTCACCGAATTTTATAGGTGTGTGTCGTGTGAAGAAGAACTAATGACGGAGGATCAATTCAGAAAAGGGATGGATAAGATAATCGAACTAAAAGCTAAGATTTTGGTGAGCAGTGTTGAGGGGGATTACATAAAGCTCCCAAAAGAGCTTGCTAAGAGATTTAAGGGTAAATCCATTGAGTTAATTCCGGGAGAGGATAGAATAGTGGTTATTTCTAAGTAAATCAGCATAAAAAGATAGAAGAAATCAATGTCAGAAACGAAGCTAATACCAGCGTTCAAGTCGGATGAAGAAGAAGTGGAATTCCGGGATTGTGTGGACACGGCGGAAATTTTTGAAAAATCAAGGATAGGGTATGCGGAGTCTAAAAAATTGTCAGAGGTATTAGTCGGGCTACTGTCAGCAAGAAGCGAAGGAGTACTTGAAAGAAGAATAATGGGTGCGAATATGCCTTTCTTTTATCCAATGCATGTAATGCCGCCTTATAAAAATAAAGAGGAATTTCCTGTTGCTGAGGATTTGCCGAGAAAGGGGATCAATTTGCCTTCTGGGGTGGGTTTAAAAGAGGTAGATATTGAAAGAATTGTTAGTATTGTTAACCCAAAATTTGCCCGATATCAGATAGGAGGAGTGAAATGTGATCATTAAAAACTACTCGAAATTTGTTAAGTTAGCAAGAAATATGTTGTTGCATCCACGGAGATATTTTGAGATTGTTCATGTAATACAAAAATTAACAAATGCAACGATATTTCAAATAGGAATAATAGGAAAAGACTTGTATTCCAATATGAATCTCCATGAGCATATAAAAAAGAGTCATGTCCAATGCGAAGATCAGAATCTTATTTTTGCAGGAATGCCAGAGTCGCCCCTTTTATATTTGTTGGTTCGAATACTGAAGCCTGACATCATTGTAGAGACAGGTGTAGCAAGTGGATTAACATCTACTTTTATCCTACAGGCGTTGCACGATAACAAAAAAGGGAGGTTATATTCGATTGATCTGTCTAAAATAGATGGTGTTGCCTATCCGAAGGGGTATTTTTTAGAAGGAGGCGAGACCGGAGTAATTCCAAGAGGGGGAGAGAGTGGATGGATGATACCCCTGGAACTAAGATACAGATGGACTTTAATATCGGGGAGAACATCAGAAAAGTTGCTGCCTCTTCTTGAAGAGTTGGAGCATATTGATATTTTCCTACATGATAGTGAGCACAGTTATAAAAATATGCTCTTTGAATATCAAAGTGTCTTACCGTACATTAGAAGGGGGGGGGGTAATGTTGAGTCATGATATTAGTTGGAATAAAGCGTTCCATGATTTTTGCAAAATGTCTGCTAATTCAATATCTAAAAAATTAGAGACGTATGTCTTTTCACAAGATGGTTTCGGTGGAGTTGTGAAACAATGAGTGTAATTGTTACAGAAGCTCATTTGAGGACAGCTTTATACGTAATCCGCTCCTTGGGGAGGAAGGGAGTAATGGTTGTCTGCGTTAGTGAGGAGAAAAAAGGGATTGGATTAGCTTCAAAATATTGTTGGAAGCGGAAAGTAGTTCCTTCTCCTAAAAATGACCCTGATAGATATCTTCGAGAAATTGAAGGCTTAGTAGAGGCATATGCCGTGCGGGTTATTATTCCAATTCATGAGAACTCCTTATTTCTTTTTTCGCAACCGGAAATAAGAAAAAGATTCAAAAGCGTGGAGATTCCGATATCCGATTATTCCATACTCCAAAAAGCAGCAGACAAAGGTGAACTTATCAAGATAGCATCTTCGCTGGGAATCCCCGTTCCGCAAACTTATTTCATTGATGACTTGAGTAGATTGGAAGAAGTCACTAAAAAAATCGATTATCCGGCAATAATAAAAGTCCGTCTTGAAAAAAATGTAAACCCAGGACCTAATAACCGCTACAAGAAAGTTTACAATCCTACAGAATGTATTGAGTGGTATAAAACACTCCACGAAAAGCAACCATTCCCCCTCATTCAAGAAATTATCAAAGGGTATGGTTGTGGCTTCTTTGCACTGTTTGATAAGAAGGGTAAGCTAATAGCAAGTGCAGGTCACAGAAGAATTAGAGAACAATTTGCAGATGGGGGCCCTTCAACTTTCTGTGAAAGTTATTACCATCCAAAAATTTGGGAATACGGAGAAAAACTACTCACTCATTTAGGATGGTATGGTGTTGCAATGGTGGAATTTAAGATGGATCACCGAAATGGTGAGCCTACATTAATGGAGATAAATCCCCGGTTCTGGGGGACAACGCCTGTTGCTATCTTATCTGGTGTTGATTTCCCGTATTTGCTTTATAAGACCGCTTTAGGAGAAAAAGTCAGTGATAAATATACTTTCACTACCGGAGTAAAATTAAGATTCCTGAAAGAAGATATTCATGCCTTCGTAAGAGATTTTAAAAAAGAGAGAAATTTATTGAAGAAAATAGACTTATCCACTCGCTTTTTGCTCGACCTTTTAAATCCTTTTGTCAGAGAAGGAATTATATCCCTTGATGATATTGGACCATCCATATTCTATCTAACTGGAAAATATCCGAGCTGGATGCTTTCGAACCGTGATAAGGAGGCGATCTAAAAATGAATGGAGTCGCCTTTGACCTTCATATACACTCAAGCTATTCATTCGATTCCTTTTCAAAACCTGCCAATATCGTAGAAAAAGCTATCCAGAGAGGTTTAAAAGGCATCGCCATAACTGATCATAATACTATTAGGGGTGGAGTTGAAGCCTACCAGTATGCTTTAGAGAAACATCCTGATTTTATTGTAATTGTAGGTTCTGAGATAAACACTCCAAGTGGTGAGATATTAGGACTTTTTTTAAAGGAGGAAATTAAAGACAGAGACCCGTATAATGTTATTGCTGGGATTAAAAATCAAGGAGGTATTGTCATTCTCCCTCACCCTTTTAAGAGAGGAAATCTACACTCTCAAGAAGATTTGCTTTCTTTATTTGATGCTATAGAGGTCTTTAACGCTCGCACTTTTATAAAAGATAATTTGAAAGCTTTGGCACTTGCTGAAAGTTGTAACAAACCTATCACTGGTGGGAGTGATGCTCATTTTATACATGAAATAGGCGGAGGATTAACATTGATAAAAGATTCTTTCACTAATCTTAGTGAATTGAAAAAAGCCATAATCAATGAAGAAAATAGTGTAAAGGGCATTACGTCTTCAGCATTTTGTGAAGTTTTCAGTCAATGGATAAGGTTCATCAAAGAAAGGAATAAAAAAATCGGCATCAATAATTTGCGAAGAAGTTACCGCACCTTTGGTTTACTTTTACTAACAACGATTAGAAAAAATCGCTCATCATATTGGGGCAAGTTTGAAGCTTCGAGAGAATTGGAGGAATTACTTCGTAATACACCAGAAAGTTTTTCTCAACCAAAAAGTGATGGCTTAGAGAGGTAAAATTGAAATTCATAAAAGACACTGTGACAACATTTTCAACGCAGATAGTCGGCGTCATTCTGGGATTAGCCGCTGCCATCATTATAGCCAGGGTATTGGGACCTTCAGGGAAAGGGAGACTTATTCTTTGATTAAACGCATCACAATGGAAAATAAAGTAAATAGAGAAGTGGAAGAAAGGAGGAATAAAATATAATGCAACTAAAATTTACCGCCCGTCAAATATTAATCTCTGGGAGGTGTAATAAGCCTGAAATATTATATGAGAATGATGAGTTTACTCGCCTAAAGTTTACCATAAGATCAAGTGAAGGGGTAAACCGTTCGGCGGAGGTATTGGTAGATGCACTTCCAAAAGATGGAATAGAATTTTTATACCTGAACATCCCGGTAGTGGAAAGAGAAGAAGTTATTTTCAGCCTTAACGGACTCATTAGAGAATCCCGTAATTCAGCATTTGGAGCCATTTATCGCTCACATGGAGAACTTCCATCGGTATGGATTCCCAAACTACCCTCGATCAGACAACGAGACCTTTTCAACAGAATCCTCAGTGAACACAAATGCGAAGTTAGCAATGAAGGTGAGATGCTCCAGGTGCGTGCCCCAGTGGAAGGGTCTCTGGAGATAACCTGGCTTGCCCTTTATCAGGAAAAATATCTTGGGCAACTTGTCGCTCAAACACCTTGGGAGCAGAAGCGCTTTGCAGTTCTGGACTCCGGCACCTATATCCCGTGCATAGCGGATTTCTTTGATTACCTTATCAGGGGTAATTTGTACCGTCTTTCCCCAACCCTGCATGGTAGAACTATTTCTGGGAGTGAATCTTACTGCCTGTTTCTGATTGCCGAGACACTATCCACACTAACAGAGAAGGATATATATCAAGTACTTCAGAAAGAGATTGCCTATTCGCTTTTGCTCGGCCTCGAGGCTACGGGTCGGTGGAGACACGGGAGTTGGTCAGATAAGATGGAAACCCATACGCGGTTCCAAGTAGATGGCGTCAATCTCCTTCTCCACTATTATCGTCATACGGGGCAGCAAGATTTTCTAAACGGTGCCTCTCTGGCAGCCAAGTTTTTAATCTCTACGGCAGATGAGGTCTCGCGAGGTAGATTATGGTTTTTGCATGATACCTTAGAGATTGCCCCTTCAAATTATCACCTAAGACATTCTTTGAGGTCTAAAGCCTTTGGTAAGTCCATCCGTAATACATTTACATTGAATACGCACATCTACACATTACTAACTCTTTTTGAACTTCAAAAAGAGGTAGATTCTGACGAAATCTCTGAGGCAATTAATCAGGGATGGGAAGCTCTCCGAGAAGTCATCAATGCCAGACCGGCTGAACATCTCTATCGCTGGCTTTGCCTACTTATGGAGAATAAACTTGCATTCCCTATAGGCAAGCCAACAAGATTAAATCAGGCTCTGTGTAAACTCACTCGTTACGCTATTGGATGGATACTGGTTTATTCAAAGTTGTTCTATCCCCGTTTAGTGATGCCCAACGGCTATATTGATAGACACCTTAGCCTGATAGGATTTTCTTATAACTACCATTTCGTTAATCTATGGGACCTGGTAAGAATATACCGCTATCGTCCAGAGCCATGGCTACGAAAGGTTATTGACCAAGGCATCAACTATACCCTCCGTAGCAATCTGAGTAAATATGCCTTCCAGAATAAGTTTCAGAACCTTGAATTAGTTGGCGAGATATTTCAAGTATATGCCGCTATAACACCCAGTTTCGCGCGAGATACTCTGGCTGCGATTCTTACACGTCTTAAACAGGTTGGATGTGGTGTTACGCCGGGTCTGTTGGGTTTTGATTGGCGGGCTGTACCCGCCGAATTGCAGGTTCACAGTATCAAGGTCAGGGATCGGGATGTGGAGTTAGTAAATATTTCAAATAATTTAGGTTGGGGTGAGTTCCTCGCTATAAATTTGAGCTCTGTCAAGAAAGAGGTGAATTGTGAAGTTCAACAGGATTTATTACCAATGATACACAAGGATAGTTTTGTGATGACAACCTCCGATAGACACACAACAGAACTTTCTCAACCTTACTTCCTTCTACAGCCCTGGGACTATGTTATCCTCCAATTTCGATATGATATGATAAAGAAATTAAAAGCGTGAGATAAAATATGACCTTATCGTTTTAATCAAATCGTGAAAGTATTCTTTATCTTCATAGGATAAAAAGTATATCCAAATTATAGCAATGATGGAAATGAAGGCGATAATACCTGCTAAATGATGATTAACTTGCCTTAAAAAGAAGCAAACTAAAATTACAAAGAGGGACATTATTCCTAACTTTGCATACCAAGCGAAATTTATTTTAACCTTAGTAAGTCTAATCGTAAGGAATAAATGCAAAGCACCCCCTATGAGAAGAGAACACATAGTGGCTATTGCTGCGCCAGTAATACCAAAACGCGGTATAAGCAATATGTTTAAAACCACATTGACCGATGCACTACATATTATTTTCTTAGGTTCTAAGTCAGGTCTATTCACTGCAGCTATAGTTGCACCCAAGCTTTTAGGAATGCTAACAATTACTGTTCCAATAATTAATATCAGCAAAGGTAAAACAGCATGAATAAATTCTTCCCCATATATTGTTGCTATAATATCATTCGCAAAAAATCCTACTCCTAATCCAATAGGAATTAAAGCGCAGGCAGTATATTTCATACTTTTGTCAATCATCGTTTGCAGTGCTGCGTGATTGTTATTGCCCCAATACTCGGAAGCTGCAGGATATGCTATTTTTTGAGTGGAATCCGGAATTATCCAAAAAAAGTGACTCAATGATACGGCTACGGCATAGTACCCCACTTGTGTAGCCGTTAAAAAATATCCGATTAAAAGAATATCCGCCTGGTAATTTATTTGGTTAATTGCATTTGCACTAAACATTTTTCCGCCGAAGGATAGAATCTTCTTTGTATTCTGAATATAATTCCTCAAGTTGAACTTAAAGAATTTCCTTGAAAGGAATGAGCCGAGAAAGCATGCACCTGCAACGGAGATCACCCACCCTGAGATTGCTCCTTTAACTCCAAAGCCAAGCAAGACAAGAGTAACTATCAAAATGCACATTAAAACGCTATGCCCAGCCATCAAAACCACAAAATGCTTCATTTCCCTCAACCCGTTTAGCAACCCTACTTGAGATTGATAAAGCGATGCGAAAGGAACAGCGAGGGCAATGATTTTTAGCAGGGTCGAAAGCTCAGGCATTTTGAAAATGCCCGCGATGAAAGGAGCTAAGAAGAGAAAAGCAACGGCAGCTATCAAACCTATAATCACAGCATTTATGAAGCTGCAAGATGTTATTTGGTGTATTTTCTCTTCATCTTCTTTGTATTCTGCAATATATTTTATTAAGGCTGAGGGGATGCCAAATGTCGCAAATAGCGTACCAACTCCATAAATCGTAAGTGTCATTCGATATAATCCTAATCCGGCTGCACCTAACCATCTTGCAAGCACTATGCTGAGCAAAAATCCAATGAATAAGGCTACAACTGAACTCAGGAAAGCCCAACCAACATCGAATGTGAATTTCTTCGCTTGGTCCGTTGGTGCGGCTTTTGCTTCTCGCTCTCTAAATTTATTAAAATTTTGCTTCATAACCATTGGTTCCTACTATTTCCCAAATACTTTAATTATCCTCATGACTTTATAATATCCGTGAAAGCTATAAAAAGGTTGCCGAGAAATCTAATCATAACTCTAAACCAAATAATCCAAGGAGGAAATAACAATAGTGGCATCTAAAAGCCTGAATAAAATCGTCCTATTTTGCAGTGGTTTGATGGCTGCTGGTGGAGAACAGCGATTGCTATGGGAAGAAGAAAAGTTCTTTAGAGCGAAGGGGATAGAAACAACCGTGCTAACTTTTTCCCTTGACAGGAGTGCTCTTTACGACTATAAACCAGAAAAGCTGGAAGTAATTGAGGCGGGGCCTTCCTTTGTATCACGGATAATCGCATTACGCCGAAAACTTCAGCAAATTAATCCTGACATAGTAATCGCATCATCAAACGGGGGTGCAGTGTATCTTTATCTGGCTACTATGTTTACTTCAATTCCTTATATGGTTCATATTCATGGCACACTCTTCTGGTTCCTTGAAGATGTGATAAAATATGCATTTATCCATAAGAAGGTTTTTTCAGGGATAAGAGAATCCGTTATTGGTCATAAAGAATTTATCCCAGAACAACCGAATTGCAGTTTTAGTAGGCGAATAGCATCTGAATTTTTTGCAATCCTTGATTATCTTGCTGTTAGAAAAGCACGAAAGATTATTGTACTTACGGATCAATTAAAATGGGAAGTCGAAGAACTCTATGGTAGAGAAGCGGTAGTAGCACGGGGTTGTCTGCCACTGGAGGCTTTATCATATCAACCAAAAGAAGATGTAAGGCAGAAATTGGGATTGCAGAATAAGAGAATAATATTTAGTGTAGGCAGGCTTGACCCTCGTAAGCGAATTGATGTGCTGATTAAATCTTTCGCAAGGATTCTACCAAAATATGGAAATCTTTATTTATTAATAGGTGGGACAGGTGAGGAGGAGGAGCGACTTAAAAAATTAGCTAAAGAGTTGGATATTACAGAAAGAGTGAAATTTTTAGGCTTTATACCAGACGCCGAGTTATTTGATTATTATGCCGCCTGCGATGTTTTTGCATTTCCAAGCTGGACGACTTCAGGGATAACTCCTTATGAGGCATTAGCAGTCGGTAAAAAGGTTGTGTGGACAACTGAGGCAGATGAACCTATTTTAGGTGATGAGCACGTGTTTTTGGCGGATCCCGTCGTGGAAGACTTCGCGATAGGTCTGGAAGAGGCAATTAATGCTGATGTTAAAGGAAAGGCAGATCTATCAGACTACACATGGGATAAATATTTTGAAACGGTGTATCGTGCCGTTATTGAGGCAATTAATAAGTGAAGCAGCAAGTGTTATTTATAGATTTTGTTCTTCCTATTCCCAATAAGCATATCGGGCAAGTCTGTCATTTGAGCACTCTCTTCCCGACAGATGACGGTTGTGTTATGCAAAGTTGCTCCCGTCAAATTCCCGTCAAATACTCTCTCGGTTGGTTTTGAACAAATGTATATATTCTCATCTCTAAGTAAGCCATATCTGCAAATAGCATCATCACCTAAATCATTTGCAATGTTATATACATCAACGTAAAATCCAACATTTTCAAGTCTATCTTTGTAATCTTTAGCATAGATTCTGACATGGTCACTTTGTCCAAATACCTTTTCCCTTTCTTCAGGTGTTGTAACCATTGGATCTTCGTAGGTTTTTTTTAGTGATACCGAAATAGGGACTTGTAATATCGCCCAACCATTAGGTTTCAGCACCCTATATAATTCTGACATGGCTCTGTGATCGTCTGGGATATGCTCCAAAACATGATTGCAAATAATAACATCAAAATAATTATCTTCATATTTGATATTTGTAATATCCATTTTGACCATTACTAATGGAGATTTTAAATCAGCGCTGATATAATCAATATTTGGTTTTAAACTTAAGACTTTTTGTAAATTTTTCTCAGGCGCAACGTGTAGTAACCTGATATTGTTATTCGTAAAAAGAAGGTCCGTTTTATTTTTGACATACAAGTATATGAGTCGTTCTCTGTCTCCCGAATTGCAACGGGGACATTGTGCATTCAAGCGATAGCCCCCTCCGACAACGTCTTTTAAAACGGGATTATTTAATCCCGCAGGTAAGAATTTCCTAAAATGTCCAGAGCAAAAAGGGCATTCGTATCTTGAACCAACATAATAAAAAGACCTCAAATAACTATATATACCCATAAAATATTGATGATATTTTTTAGGTATGATTCGTTTGATAAAGGGTTCTAGTTTTTTCATAGTTATACCTTTTGTATTGGAGATATTCCATGAATGGGACATTTTTTCAGTTTCACACAGGAGCATATAAAACGACGTCATGAACGTTCATAGGCGTCTCCCCGATTTTCTTCAATATCCCCCTATTTTCAATTATGTTATGGATATACACTATGCGCATCAATAGCTCCGAGGCTTTAAACATAATACCCACATTGTAATCCTTAGTTCTGGTAACTCCTCTCTCAATTATTCGTAAAACCCTCTTTGATCTGTGAGATGTCTCAATCGAATTACACAAATCGTCTATGCTTAAATTCTCTCTACGGACCTTTGTCAATATTACCGAACCTAAATCATCCAACCACGCTCGGATATTCATTCCATTGACGTAAATATGCTCTTTCGATGCAATATTCGTCCCATGCTCGCCATCCGTCCTTAACAGCTCCCCCACTTTATTTAACAGCTCCAAATTTGCTTTGATTTTTTCCTTCACGGATTTTGTCAACTCAACAGGTTTTATTTTTGTTCTACCGGCAGCTATAACACGATAAGATAGATAAGACATCGCGGCAGCGATTTTGCTTGTGGTATGACAATCGCCAACGTAAACTCCGATATTCGCATTCAGAAAACCGTTTACGTGATTGAGTATTTCGATGACATGCATCGCTTCAGAATCGGATGATTTGCATTTGCTTGAATAAGCAGGGAATAACGAGTCAAAAATGGCTCTTAGGTCTGTATAACCCACCGTACGATACCTGCCGTGAATAGTTGTTAAAATGCTCTTCTTCCTGCATAAATCTTTAAATTTACCAAAATTCTGCTTCATAAATTATTTAACACTTCATTAACAGCTCTTAATAACTCTTCTTCTCTTCTTTCCATCGAATAAAGCTTTTCAATACGTTCCCTTGCCTTTTCACCAAGCTCTACTGGTGCTTCCAACGCCTTTTTTTTTTTTTTTTTTTTATCGCTTCCGCCGTAGCTTTTGCATCTCCATAAGGGACATAAAAACCGCAATCCCCCACGGTTTCTCGCAGGGCAACCGCTTTTTCCGAGACCACTGGAACGCATCCACATGCCATTGCTTCGCCGAGAACACCGCCACCACCTTCTCCTTCTTGGTATGAGAGAAGGCAGAATACCTTCGCTCTTTGATACATTGATAACAAGTCATCATCGAAAAGAAAGCCGGTAAATTCCACATTCGGTGTTGCTATCGCTTTAAGCTCGTTTATTGCTTCATCTCTTTGCTTTCCGATAAGGTAGAACTTTATTTCTGGGAGATATTTCGCCGCTTCAACAAAAGTCTTGAATCCTTTCCTCGGCACATAAGTTTTATCAATGAAACCAGCAGTTATCACTATGTCCTCCTTTTGACCTTTTTGTTTGAACCGTTCTGTATCACAGGCAAGGTTTGCCGCTCTGATAGTAGCCTTATTATCGGTCAGTTTCCTTACCTTTTCCGCGGCAAACTCCGAGAATGGCAAAACTATATCTGCATTTTTTAAGCCAAAGGTAGTAAAATGACGCTGCCTTGCGTACTGCATATTCCCATAGTTTATTTCCGGCATGTTTTCTATATCGTAGCCACCGACAACTACGATAGACTTCTTTCTTAGTAGCTTAGAAATTAATATGCCTGTTACGGCAAATTCACTGGCAAACCAGTCAAAAGTCAAATCCGCCTTTCTTATCTCTTTAAATAACCTGAGGAAGTCTATTAGCCTACTCATCACGTAGTTAAAGGCACGAAAAGCTTTCCATTTACTTCCTTTAAGAAATGTTGGCGATGCTTGATGTAAAATCGCTATCTCAAAATACTTTTGAAGAATTTGCAGGTCTCTCTTCGTCCATGGCATGATAATACTACCACACAGAAATATTATCTTTTTTTGGTCTGAACTTTTCATGTCACTTCCGGTTTCATCCCAAAACTAAGGGATCTTCAGTAGCATAGCCTTCAGATTTTTACCAAAACATTCTTTTACCATGGGACGTGCATATGAAATGAGGCTTATTTAAAGTTATGCATTAACATTTCAGTATGGGAAAGCCAAAGAAGAGAATTTCTCCGCGGGTCGCCAACCAGGTAAATCGTGACTTCGAGAGGCTTATTCTCCTGTCCATAATCGGTGCAGTACGGACAGCAAACGCTCCATGGGAATGCAATTCGTTCGGTCGTCCATGCTGGGATCCACGAATCGTCGCCGTCTGTGTTTTCATGAAAGTATCGCTTTGTAAGACGTACGATGGCATAGAAGCATACTTCAAGTCAAACACGCTCGCAGCGCAACACCTCGACATCGAACAACTGCCGGGACATAGTGTTATAGCGAGAGGAATGCCGAAAATGTCTATGTCGTACATTCGGCGGATTTCAAGGCTTGTTACCTTTCAAATGAGGCGAAGAGGCATGGACGTCGCAGTGGACAGCTCAGGATTTAGCCTTAAAACAAGCAGTAAGTGGTTTGACATCAGAATAAAGCGCAAATCCGAGAAAAAAGATTATCTCAAGCTCCACATCGTCATTGACGTTGATACGGAGATAATCTGGCATTTCATAATAACGGATTGGAAAGGCGCCGATGCAAAGCAATTCAAACGGCTGATCAGAGATTTACCCCGCATTCGCAAGGCTGCCGGCGATAAAGCGTATTCCTCTCGCGTTAACTGTCAAGCGGTGGCGGACAAAGGGGGAAAACCTTTCCTCCACTTCAAGACAAACGCTACGGCTAAGGCGAAGGGATATCCAGCATGGCAAATATCATTCCGGGCGTATACGGACGATCCAGACGGATGGATGGACGAGTATCACATAAGAAGCATTGTAGAGGCTGTGTTCTCAAGCATCAAAAGATGTTTTGGTCCCGACATCAAAAGCATAAAAGGTTGGCTAAAGCGGAGAGAGCTCGCAGCAAAGGTATTGGCGTATAATATCAAAAGAGTGCTCTACATTGAAAGGGCAAAGGATTTGGGAATCCCCCTTTGGGTAAGTTGCCAGTAATTCCAAATGGGCACAGGCAAGGAACTCCCGAAATCTCCCGATTAGCGTATATGCCCTTCAACATGAAATAGTTTACCCTCGCTTGAGATAATCCGCAGAGTGTTGCCTTGGTCTACATTGACTTTTGGGATGAAGCCTCAAATATAGAAAACTATATAATATATAGTGCTTTTAATTCATTGCTAATAACATGTGGTGATGAAGGGGTATAAGAATGAAGATTGCAGTGATGACACACTGGAATGACGAAACCGGTGCTGCGGTGCATGCAAAGGCGCTGGTGAACGCATGGATAGAGTTGGGGCATAAAGTGACCGTATTCAGTTTTCTCCGGGAGGAGTTCGGGGAAGATAAATTTACGGGTAAAGACGAGCGTTATGTGATAAGATGCTTTGGGAAAAACTCCCTGGACCCGAGACCCATACTCACATCCGAGTTTGACATCTTTGTAGTAGAGGACTTAAGGACTCTTCCCGTAGAACAACTCGCCAAGATATTCCCGATGATTAAAGAGCAAGCACGAACGGTTCATATCGTTCACGAAAATAAGTTACCGAAGGAAGCGTGGTTTTATCAGCTTCTCTGGGATAAAGTGGTTTACTTTGATGAGCGGCAAGATTTCCTGAAGGATGTTTATCCTGATGCGGGCTACATTCCATTTCCTTGTTTCCCTATAAGGCGTGGGGACAAGTATGAAAGCAGAAAAAGACTTGGTCTGCCCAAGGATAAGAAGATAATTTTCACTTTCTGTCAGAGAGGATATCATCCATACCTGCGATACTTGTGTGAAGAGCTGAAGTTTAAAGCGATTTTATTATTTGTGATTGCTCCAGACTACGAGATGCTTGAGAAGGACTCGGCACCGCCATGGATGATTGTTCGTGAAGAGGGGGCTTTATCAGATGAGCGGTTTGACGAGTATCTATTTGCTTCGGATGCAGTTATCTTCCATAAATATAGGGACAGATACCTCCGGCTTGTCGCCGCTACAATCTTCCAAGCGATGGGTGCTGGCTGCCCAATATTTATACCACAGCAATCCGAGTACTTCCAGCCATTGAAGGATGAAGTTATCTATTATAGTGATACGGAGGACCTGTGCCGGAAATTGGTTGCCTTTTGTGAAGATGAGGGGATAGCGAAGCGCGTTATAGAAGCGGAAGAGGTGTACACACATATAAGGTCTGCGAAGAAGATAGCGGAGATATACATAGACGTTTTTACCGGGGTATTGAAGGAGAGGGGGCTGTAATTGGATGAGGCTGAGGCGTTACGAAGGCAACCCGATATTGAAGCCCAAGCCAGAGAATGCCTGGGAATCGAAAAATGTTTTTAATCCCGCGGTTGTTTATGATAAGGGTTTATTTCACCTCTTTTACCGGGGTATGGGGATGGATGGGATTTCAAGAATTGGGTATGCGGTAAGTATAAGCGGCTTCGACTTCCTTCGCTTTGACAAACCTGTTATCTCTCCGAAACGGATATTGGAACCACGGGGGTGTGAGGACCCACGGGTGGTAAAGATTGAAGACACATTTTATATGACTTATACTGCTTATTCTGAGAGGGGAGTACGGATTGGTTTAGCCAGCACAAAGAACTTTATACAGTGGGAAAGATACGAAATAGAATGGGTGGAGAGGGATGATAAAGATGCCGTGCTCTTCCCTGACAAGATTGATGGTAAATATGTCCTTCTCCATAGACCGATGCATAAAGAGCCCATGGGTATCTGGATTGCTTACTCAGACGACTTAATCAGGTGGGTCGGGCAGCGAGAAATTATGGCACCGACAGAAGGAGGAAAATGGGATAGTGCGAAGATTGGTGCGGGTGCTCCGCCAATAAAGACGGAGAAGGGGTGGTTGCTGATATATCATGGTGTTGACGAGGATGGCGTATATAGATTGGGCGCGGCGATGCTCAGCCTGGATGACCCTTCAAAGATATTATACCGACACCCCGAGCCGATTCTCGAACCAGAGGCGGATTATGAAA
This sequence comes from Candidatus Methanophagaceae archaeon GoMg1, assembly GCA_013180605.1. Classification (GTDB taxonomy): domain Archaea; phylum Halobacteriota; class Syntropharchaeia; order Alkanophagales; family Methanospirareceae; genus QEXZ01. The sequence goes on from QBUL01000160.1 coordinate 19,720, forward strand.
TACGAGGTGAGGTACCTAATGTTGTTTTTGCCTGCGGTGCATGTGAAGTAAGGGATAAGTACTACGTATATTACGGTGGGGCAGATAGCGTGGTTTGCGTTGTTACGGTGGATAAGGAAGAGATGCTGGGAATCATGTCATTTCCAAGTGGCTTACAAGAAAAAATAAATCGTTGACACAGATTAACGCTAAGGGAGCTCTGCCCACATCACCGCAAGCCCTGAAAGGGCTTAATTAACACAGACAGATGATAAGAATCAACACGGTTAAACTAAAATAAATCTGCGTAAATCCGTGTCTTAAATAGAAGGAAGTTATACTTTATATAAAAAAATAGAAAAGATGGGATAAACAACTTATCCCCTACGGTCTTACATCTCCCGGGCAAAGGCAACCCAAGTTTCAGAAGTCGAGACATCTCTGCTTTCGTGAAGGAAATCCTCAATCACTTTCGCGTCTTCCGCTTCGTAAATCCATATCGCATCATATCTGCCCAGTGTGTGATACACTTGCAGGAACTTGACACCCTCAGGTGGCTCTTTGAGTATTTTGTCGCCGAATTCTTTCGCTTCCTTCACCATGCCCGGATTAACTTTCACGCATGTTATGAACAACATTTTTTTTACATCACCCCCGATATCTGTTAGGGTTTTGATATATAAATAACTTTCGATTTTTTGGTTCACAAATCATTCATTCTATTGTTGGATAGAGTTTGCTCACACAAGTCGGATTTCTCGATAATATGTTTCTCACGCTTATAATGCCTACGAGCATGTCTTCTTCAATCACCGGCAGTCTTCTTATGCCCTTCTCTGCCAGAAGTTCGCATGCTTTTTCAACAGATACGTCGGGCTCGATAGTGGTCAAAGGAGAGGCCATTATCTCTTTTGCCTTGATTTCGCCGGGCCCCTTATTTCCCATTATAACTTTTATCGCTATGTCCCGGTCGGTGATTATCCCCGCTGGTTTGCCTTTCGAGGTTATAACCACGCACCCTATTCCTGATATTTCCATATCCTTTGATATTTTACTGATTGGTGCCTCCTCATCTTCGGTCACGACTTGCGGTGTCATTATATCCCTAACATCTAATACTTCTACCCCCATTTTCTCTCTCCTCCTCTTTTCATTGTATATATTTAAACCATAACTTCCTTCTATTTAAATTAAGACACGGATTTTTTATTTCTTGTATTTACGTATCATATAAAAATTCATCAAGTATCCGTTGGCAAATGATCACGAAAAAATTGATTAAGGGCGTAACGATAAACATTTTGAAAAGGGCGGAGACAACACTCCCTGATGACGTGAAACAGGCGCTGAGTCGTGCATACGAGCAAGAAACGAATGAAATAGCGCGGGTGCAGTTGAAGGCGATGCTCAATAACGTAAAGCTTGCAGAGGAGTTGCAACGACCTTTATGTCAGGATACCGGTCTCCCTCTTTTTTACGTGACCTTCGGGCGTGGATGCGGGAGCGGGAACAGGAACATAAACGTAAACTTTGACGACATTGAGCGCGGTATAAGAGAGGGCGTGAAGGAAGCGACGAAAACGATTCCGCTGCGTCCAAACGTGGTGAATCCGATAACACGAGAGGGTGGAGAAACGAACACAGGCGACGGAATACCACACATAAATTATAAAATCGCGGATTTCAACGTTAATGGACTTGAGCTACTCGTGTTTCCCAAAGGAGGTGGCTCGGAGAATGTCGGGGCTTTCGCTATGCTCACTCCCAAGCCGGAAGAAGAAACAGTAGATGAAATAAAGAAGTTTGTGCTTGATGCGGTGCTTAATGCTGCTGGAAAACCTTGCCCGCCTACCATCATCGGTGTTGGTGTAGGTGGCTCAGCCGATATGGCGATGAGTCTTGCAAAAACAGCGTTACTTCGACCGATAGGCGTGAGAAATGGAGATGGGCGAGTAGCAAGAATAGAGAACGAGCTACTTGATGCGGTGAACGGTACGGGCATAGGTCCTATGGGTTTAGGGGGGAAAACAACCGCGCTTGACGTGCATATAGAAACCGCGGATACGCACATAACAAGTTTGCCAGTAGCGATAAATTTCCAGTGCTGGGTTGCTCGTAAAGCATCTGCGAGAATATATTCAAGCGGTGAGGTGGAATATCTATAGAAATTGCTCAGTATCCGGTGGTATAAATCCTAAACAAACCTTTCTTATTTCTTTGGTAAAGCTTCCTTTTTGTATCTAATCATGTTTTTGAAGTTTTTCTTTTTTGATAAAATAGCGGTTTGCGAAATTATCTCGGTCCAGAATGAATAAAAATGCAATAAACTGTTTTGATACAAGGGTTAGGAAAAGCCCTAGAAGGAGGACGACACCCAGCAACGTTGGAATAGCAGCCCCTAAACTTTTGAATGCTCGGTAAAAAAGACATTACAATACTTTTAGGTTTCTCATCACCTATACCCTTTTGTTTTGGATTAATCAATGTATATAAAGTATAACTTCCTTCTATTTGAGACACAGATTTACACAGGCGTGCCGAGATAAATTCATACTCGCCAGCTGGTGAAAATCCAGCCTGAGGA
>QBUL01000159.1 GCA_013180605.1 Candidatus Methanophagaceae archaeon GoMg1
GTTCACTCGCCAGACGAGGATTAAAATAAACCTTTTCCAGGTCAAGCTTGTATCTACATCCGTTCTCCTTATGCATCGTCTCTGTTCTGTTCTCACCTGCGATTATCTTCATTTTCCTTTTCCTGAATACACCTTCCACCGGTGAAATCCGTTTTGCAACCACTTTAATGTTTTTATGCAGCGTCATTAACGCACGTGCTACGAGCTGTTCATTCTCCCCGGTTAAATCCACAGCAGTTAGCACCGCTATATCTCCTACCATTTCATAAGATGGTTTGAACCCAACGATGTCTTCTATGCTCTTCCTCCGTTCTAATAGCACAAACTCGGCGGTTAAAAGTTCCGTAAAATCTATCTCGCCTACTTCATCCTCTTTTAGCTCCCGGATGAGGGGCAAATAAATAAAATCAATATCGGAAGTTATCTTTGCATCGGTTCTCAGCAGTTCGAGTTCCTTCAATACTGCCCTGATTTCTTCACCCCTTTTCTTCTGCACTTTTACACAAGGCAAATTCTCTCTCTTTTCCATATTTTATTGAATTTTATTTCATCTTTCTAATATCCTTTTCCAATTCTTGTGCTATTCTCCAGCCTTCATCCGTTAATCCATAGCTCATCCCAGAAGGGTGCGGTTTTATTGAAAGATAACCCCTCTTCCTCAACTTCTTAACTCTCCTTTTGACTTCACCACGCTGATGAGAAGGAAAGCCTTTACAAATAAAATCGACAGGAAAATGAGCTTTTTTGCTTCTATTCCCTCTGACGTAAATAGTTACAATAACCACCTTGTCTAACTCTGTTAATTCCATAATGGAATATTTTACATTTCTCTATTTAAAGTTTTATTAACAATAAGATGGGTTATCGAAAATCAGAATATTTTATATATGCCTTTTATATACATATTATATACATACATATATACATATTATACACCCATCTTTGTAAAAGAGGGGGATGAAGAGGATGGAAGCGCAACTAAAGATTAAAGGGGAAATTGCAGAAGACTATCTTTATGAGTTTGTTAATGCAAATAGGGGTCTTAGCATCTATAAACTCTCAAAAAGGGTGGGATGGAGTACAGGGAAGGTTTATAATATCGTTAAGGTGCTTGAGGATGATGGCTTGGTGAGGACGATTAAAACAGAAGAAGGAGGGAGGATAAAGAGAAAAGTCTATCCTGTTGATTGGAAGGAACTATTGCCAGAGGATGTAGAAAAAGCTTTAAAGCCTGATGAGTCACAACTGCAAAAAGTAAAAATTGAAGCTGTAGCAGCTTACTAATCAAACTTTCTTTTCAAAAGAAAGTTTGTGTGAAAATCTGTGTAATCTTGTGGTTACAAAGTTTTATCGGATTTCATGATGTCCAAGCACCGTAAGACAGAATATGCGGCTCTACTAATGCCCGCACTTCTTTCTTCTGCGTCTGTTCCTACCGTGTAGAAATTGCTTATTGGCGTTTTTACATCTCCAAAGCCCGCGTTAATAGCCCAACATGCCTTTTCTGGAATTAGCTCTTGATAATGAATCATATCTATATACCTTTCAATATCCGGGATGGTGTTTATAATTGTATCCAACGCCTTTTTCCTCGAGGTTGATGCAGTGTATTCATCAGGTAATATAAATGTAAAACCAACAAGGTGCTTTCCTTCTGGTGCTAATCTTGGGTCATAATTTGAGGTTGGAACGACCCATGCATAAGGGTCTGAATCAATCCACATCTCGGAACCGTGATTGTTAAAGAAGTTTTTTGTCAGACCAAGCCAGATGGTTAAGGAATTAACCTTTTTGATAGTCCTTAAATTTTCGACATACGCCGTTGGTAAATTATCAATCAGATCAGGCAGATTCGACGCGAGTCCAGAGTAAATCACCGTGTTGCAATCATAACTATCCTCTTTAGTAATCACACCCTCTATTCTTTCGGTGCCTTGAGTCTGAATCCTTAATACTTCCTCATTGGTTTTGATTTCAACCTTGTTTCTGGGGAAAGAATTTAAGATAGAATCAACGAGGGACTGAAGGCCCCCTTCAGGGTAGCCTTGATCCGTAGCTCCTTCTGCGATAAGCAGATTGTATATCTTCCCCACGTAGGGTAGTGCGTTTGGTTTATGATTTTTATTATCTATGAATCTTGATACAGGAGCATTTTCTATAGACGTGCCAACCATAAAGTAAGAGAGCCAATCCAGGAACGTTTTACCTGTAATTGAAACGTTAGCTGGGAGTATATCGCTTATAGAGACGGTGGATAAATCCCTACCAATACTCAACAGATATAACGCATTAAATAGCGATTTCATGAGCAGCAACCTATCTTTAGTAGGCAGTAAATCAAACACAAGCCAGTCTTTAATGCTCCACGGAAATGGTTTGATCTCTCTACCAATCCGTACATAATACGTTCCAAAAGGAACGAAATTCGGGATAACATCAAAATATTCATTCATTAGCTCTCTTAATGGGCCCTTTTCCAATCTTGTTATGGCGTGTACTCCCGTATCAACATAGTATCTATCAACCTCGTATGACCTACAGACGCCGCCAAGATAACCCTCTTTTTCCAGAACTAATACGCTTTTACCTTCCTTTGACAATGCTAAAGCGGATAATAAACCGCTAATCCCCGCACCTATTACAACAACGTCATAATCTTCCATGTTTGGTACCATAATTTATTGCGGGGTGGATAGGTTGGGGTTCTAATTTTGAATTGTTGGACAGCCTCTTATACCTCATTCCAATCCTCTCTCGATTCCCCCATAAAACCACTTAGTTCCTCTTCACTCGCATCCATACCCAGACCTGCATCAAAAACACTATTTATTATTTTCACTGTATTTCTCTCCTTACCTTTCATTAATTTCTTTAAAATAAACGGCTCTTCGTTTAATAAAATTTCTTTCAGCTTTTCCCTATCCTTTTCTACCTCATCACCCGCACCTGTTTCAAAAACCTTTTTCAAAAAACCATAATGTCGCACAAAAGAAATACCATACTCAGGATAACTTATCACACCAATATCTCCTGCACCAGCGAATGAACGTGGTAATTTTGTCCTTTCAGGCTTTGGTTTCTCTCCGTACTTCTCTTCGTATATCTCTGCTGCTGTCTTCCCTCCCTCTTCAGTCGCAGATACATATTCAAACCAAAACCATCTCCAGAACTTGCTAAATGTCTTTTCACATTCCTTCTTTGATTTAAATATCCGTTCTTCCGTGCCAAAATAAAGAACAAATGCATCATGGTCCTTTTTTAGCTCTTTCTTCGCATCTTCTAACAGCTTTCCAGTTTTTAGCTCTTCAGCAAGCTCCTTTAACCGCTCGCTGTGATCATCTTTATATGCCGCCACAGCGCCTCCTGTGAGATAGAAATCGCTCCACGGGTAGATATTACCGGAAAAAATCTGCCCCTCACTTATCTCTGGAAAATCCCCCATCAATGCGTACTCCTCATCGGTTATTATATCTTTAACCGCGAGCTTGAATGAGGCATGGTCAACGTCCACAATTTCAAAAGTACCTTCCACCGGACTCCCAAGCCCTCTTAGCCTCTCCTTTGTCACTTCGTCGAGACTTTCCTCTTCTGCATACCCCATCCCCAGGACTTTTCCATTTGTCAGTTCCCTGTGGAATAAAAACCAGTGCATGAAATCAAAAGAGTCCTCCAATACGATTTCCTCCATCTCCTTTTCTTTCATGTACTCCTCCTGCGCTTTCTTTATTTCCCTTTCCATCCTCTTCTCTGCAAATTCTCTTATATCTGCTATCAACCACACGGCTTCATGATATTCCCTCGCTGCCCTCACTTTCTCACCTTCCAGGTCCTTCATTCTCTCCACTCTGCTTATGCTGCGCTTCACTTCTTCTAAAAATTCTCCCGTCTCTTCTTCTCCAACACGCTCGCAAATCTCCAAACTGTTTTTAAGTGCCTCAAAGGCATCTTCATGTCTTCCTCGCCTCCTCTCTAAGAAGTATCCGTAGTTCGCCCACACGAGTTCATCATCCGTTTCACTGAGCATTCGTTGGTATTCTGCTTCCGCTTCTGAGAACATGCCCTCCCTTTCGTAGTGCTCTACGAGTAATGAATGAACATTCACCACTGCGGGTCTCTTTTCAAGAATCGCCTTCAGAAGTCTCTCACCTGCTTCCTTGTTCTTTTCTATCAATCTTTCTTTTAACCACTCGTCAATTTCCGGGTTTTCCAGAAATGCCACTATCACATCGGGAAATCCTTCTACCTTCTCCGGTTCGTTAGCTACCCATGCAGAACAGACCTCTTCAAAATCAGCCAGTAACCAGACGTCAAAGCTGTTCAACGCTTTTATCTCTCCTTCTCCCTCCTCTCCTTTGACTATTGCAAGCTCATGTGCTTTCAACCCCTCTTCCTCACCCAGCATCCTTAATTTGTTCTTTCTCACATACCCGTCAAAATTCCTTTGCCGTTTATCCCGCTCTCTCCGGCTGATAATCCCTGCTTTCTCATCCCTATATGCTCGTTGAACGTCAATAAAAATGTCCCACGCTCTCACTATAAGCTCATCCGTATCATCAAACTCAAAGAATTTCTTTATCAACTCCTCTCTATCTGCTTCAGTTGTCATTTCAGTGCATTTTCATTTTGCATTTTGGACTTTGCATTTTACACTTTCTACGTCCCCACCCTTATCGGATAAGATATGCTTTTCAGCGTTGCAATTGCAGAAAGAGCAGCTAAATAGCTCGTCTTCGGATTCGCTCTCGAAGGGACGTTTTCAACCCTCACGAATAATTTACCAAATTCGCCTCTCGCCTCTATCTCATGCACGTTCTCCACCGCAGAGGGGTCTGCAACGATTTTCACGCGGGTAGCCTCTGGACCTATACCAGCAAGGCTTAAAGAAGCAGCTACGTTCACGTTCTCCGGAAAATGCCTCACCGCTTCCTTCGCAGAACCCGTGAACAGCGTTTCCTCCTCTTCTATCGAAAGCAAGTCTATTCCCTTTTCCTTCACGTACGCATTCCCCACGAATCCTGAAGGCGGCTTTATTGTCGTTAACACCACCGAATGTATCCCGCCAATAGCACCGGATTTCAGCCCGTCTATACCTGCCACGGCACCCGACGGAATATACACTTTACACCCTTTTTCCTTTGATATACGCTCAATTTCTTCAAAAAGGCCGTCCTCGCATAGTAACGCACCCACGCTTAATATCATCACATCCTTACCTTTTTTTAACGCGGGTATCGCAAACTCACGAACCGCAGCCTGCGATGCACACTCTATCAGCAGGTCAACCTCAGTTAAAAGTTCACCCAGCCTCATGCTATCGGATTTTATTATCGCTGGCTTTTTTATCAGGCTTTTATGCAGCTTTTCTGTCCTTTCCGGATGGCTATCTATCAAAAGTTTCAGTTCCATTTCTAAGTCCCTGTCTCCGTATCCATCTATCGCCTTGCATATTTCACTTCCTATCGCACCGCAGCCGACCACACCCACTCGTATTTTCGTCATAAAGTTTTTGCTCAAAACCTACCTTTAAAAAGAAAAGTTTATTAAAAGCATAAATAATTTTTCTTTGGTAAAGGTATCCACCTTTTTGAAAGAGCGGGAAGTTTTTGCACATGCTGCTGAAAGAGATAGAAAGTTTTCTGGAGGAAGATGCAGGGTACGGGGATTACGAGCCGATAGTGCCACACACGGATAGTAAAGCGGAGATAACAGCTAAGGAAGAAGGTGTTCTTGCGGGTTTAGAAGAGGTAAAAGAGATATTAGACTATTTGTCGGTCCAGTATTCCAGTGGATTTGAAGATGGAGCTCGAATAAGAAGCGGTGATACGATCTTGACTGTGCGTGGGGCATGTGCGAAGATATTGAGGGCAGAACGACTTGTGCTCAATTTCATGGGCAGAATGAGCGGTATAGCGACTTTAACGGATACACTTGTAAACGAAGCAAGGGGGGTAAATCCGCGTATAAAAATAGCAGGGACGAGGAAAACAACGCCGGGGTTCAGGAAATACGAGAAGAAAGCGATAAGGATTGGAGGCGGCGACCCACACAGATTCGGGCTGTACGACGCGGTAATAATAAAAGACAATCACATAAAGCTGATGGGGCTGGAGAATGCGATAACGAAGGCAAAAGAGAGCACAAGCTTCACAAAAAAAATTGAAGTTGAGGTTGAAAGTATCGCGGAGGCACTAAGAGCGGTGGAATTGAAGGTGGACATAATCATGCTTGATAACATGCCTGCAGAAGAAGTACGAGACTGCGTGAGGTTGCTGAGCGATAAAGGGCTTCGTGATGGCTTGATTTTAGAAGCTTCGGGTGGGATAAATAGAGCTAATATAAGCGATTTCGCTTCTACTGGTGTTGACGTTGTTTCAGTCGGGATGCTCACGCATTCTGCAAAATGGTTGGGTTTTTCTATGAATGTCGTGGAATAGCAGGCACAGTCGAATTTTCTAGTGAAATTGCCAAATCCTCAAATTTCACCGCAGAGCACACGGAGACCGCAAAGGCACCAGAAAACAGAAAATAAATTAGGGACGCAGATTAACGCAGATGATAAGAATCAACACGGTTAAACTAAAATAAATCTGCGTAAATCCATGTAAATCTGCGTCCTAAATAGGTAGAAGTTATACTTTATATACCACCGGAAAGCCTAAGCAATGATTGGAACCGTCTTAAAACTCTGCGTGCTCTGCGCTCTCCGCGGTGATAAATCACTTGATTTTTAGATAGGGCCCTACTAAGGTCCTTCATCAAACATCGTGCAATATACATCCTTTTCGCTTACACACCTCGTAGGACATATCTCGCAAACACTGAGCTGTTCGTCCCACGCTTTTGCAACCGCATCGAGCATTTTATTCACCATTCTGTCACTCAGCTTCGGGAAATATGCCTCAACCATATCGTACGAGAGATACACCGTCTCGATTTCGCCCGATAGTTTTTGTAATATGATTCTCTTCATCTGCTTCGCGAGATAAATGGAAAAGTCCGCTATCTGCTCTTCGTAGATTCTATACCGCTTCAATTTTTCCTCCAGTTTGTGTTGAATCTCAAGCTCGAAACTTAAAGCTACTTCGTAGCAGAACCAATTCAGTTTCGTCTTCTCGTGCTCTGCGGAATAGAACGAAGTTGGTCTTATCAGGTCATCGCCAAATTTGTCTTCTTCCATTTGTTCTTGTATATAAAATATAGCTTCCTTATATTTAAGACGCGGATTTACACAACACTTTTTCTTTTTCACAAAAAGAAAACCTGTGCTAAAAGAAAAACATAAGTTCTTTTGGTAAAGCTTTTCTTCTGAAGAAAAGGTTTGTGTTAATCTGCGTTAATCTGTGTCTATAATTTATTTTTTCTTGCTGCTCTCCCCCACAGGTTCACCTTTTATTCTATCGGTATAAACACCTTCCTCCTCACCTTAGGCAGAGTTATCCTGAGAATGCCGTTTTTAAACGATGCGGATGTTTTTTCCGGGTCTACGGGTTCTGGCAACCTTATTTGTTTCCTGAATGCTTGAAAACATATCCTTTTCTGGACACTGCCCCACCGCTCCCAGCAAACGGCATCGCTCATCTTTGCCATTACCTCCACTGTGTTTTCTGTTGTGTTTATCTCCACGTTTTCTTTCCTTACCCGTGGAAGGTCAAAGGTAACCAAAATCGCATCTTCTCTGTCCTCCAGTTCGTATAACGGCTCTAAACAGCCATCATGCCCCCAGGAGGTCCTTATTATTCTTCTTTCTGTCCCCATTTCCGTTCCTTTCCCTCTCCCCTTATCTATAACAACTATTTGCTTAGTTCTTTAAAGATCCCAAATGCCAATACAACCAATTTTCCACATTTTTACCGGTACATAATGGGTATATCTTGCTCCACGCCTTTCTGCATTTTTGGTGCTGATAGCGCTGTTTGCCGCATAAGGTCGCGAGCTTTTAGTTTTATCTCCTCGCCTTTTTCTAATAGCTCCTTTACGTCTATGCCCAATTTTAAAAACTTCTCAAGCGACTCAATTACCGATGCTGCGGCACCCGGGTCGGGATACACGGGGAAGCATTGGGCGAGCAGCGAAATTGCACTCATTTTCCTTTTGCTACATTCACGCAGCATTATGGCATAAGGACCCGCAATAAATCCTTCCTCCAGTAGTTCCATCTGCTTATCCTTCAGCTCGTTTAACGCTTCTTCACTGTTCCCCACGGCAAACACCTCCGGCTTCTCTATATCTACCCTGTTCGCCGCTGGTAGTCCGGTCATCGAAATGACCAATTTACTGTCAATTTCTTTGACCCAGTCAGCTAAAGCCTCAGTCAACGGATAAACCGCACCTACCGGTATCGCAACTTCTGATAGCACCACCACTACGCCCTCATCACCGTATATCCGCAATGGATTTTTCGATTTCCCCTCGTGCACCACCATAACAGGGGGAAACAAATCAGATTCGATGTAGCCTATCTCCTTATATCCCATGCGCTCCACGATATAAGACGCGGCAATCGTTCCTACCAGACCCACATCGGGCAAGCCCTCTATCACAATCGGATTTTTATGCTTCACACCTTCTTTTTCCGCTATTCTTACCTCGTCTCCCATAACCGTGCTGGTCATACTATTGCCCCCTTAGCTATCTTCACTATTTTATCAAAATTGTTCTGGTTAGTTTTATACTTTGCGAACATATATTAGCGCTATTGTATTGGTAAATAGAGGTAATGCCCTATGCCTGTAAATTTAATTGCTCTATTCCTTTGTCCATTTTTTTAAATCCTCTTCTATTATCCGCTGCGCCTGTTCTTCAAATCGATCTTTTATTTCGCGCTTCTTCGGCACCAACTTTTTGAAGGGACATTCCTCAATTTTAACTTTGGTTTTAGGTAAGACGCCTTTTGTGGCCATTTCAAGAGTTATCTGTGTTCTTCCTTCAGGTCTAACTTCATTCTCCGGGCATACGCCAAGCGTGAATCCCCGGCACCATATCCGTGAGAAAATATCGGGGTATTCTTCCAGGCATATTTTATACATGCGCATCGCAAGCTCTCTAATTTCCGGTGACGCTCTTACACACAGCCGGAGCATAAAGAAGTTTATCAGGCTGCGAACGTTCATCGTAACCACGTAATGCGTGTGCAGCGCCATAGGCAAGACATATCTTGCCTCTTCTCTCGCAACGCCGAGTTCTCGCAACTTTGTGTATGCCTCGCTGGCACGGGCCATCGCTTCCCTGTAAATCCGCACCTCTTCTCCTTCCCTCCCTTCTCGCTCTTCTAATTCACGCGGAACATAGTAACTAAACCCCTGCTCTTCCACATACCTCGTGCTTCTCGCGGTGTGCGAGGCAATCCGGTGCTCTAACAATTCCCGGCTCAACGCCACGCTTATCTCTGAAATATCGAATGTAAAATAGATATGCTCAAGCGCCGAAGAATAATCGTTATCCGTAATTAGCTCAATTATTCCTTTCGCAGTTTGAATCGAGGAAACACCGCTTATCCTCGCAGCTTCGGCAACTAGATCTATTCCTTTTTCCGTTACCCTGAGTAGTTTCACGTTCATTGCATATTCATTGTATGTTCATTATATGTTCCTGAAACAAGAAAGAATAATTTTTGATAATCGAACGCAGATGAACGCGGATAATCAAGATTTTAAACTTAATTTTGGCACTAAACCGGAAGTTAAGCGTAAGGCATTTGATAAGTTGAGGAAGTAGTTTTCTGCGTAAATCCGTGTAAATCTGCGTCTTAAATAGGTAGAAGCTATACTTCATATACAATGAAAAAAAGGAAAACTTTAAAAGTGTCTGACACTAAAGGATAATTCTTATGAAGATCAAACTCAATGGTGCGACACAGGAAGTCCGAAGTAAAAAGTTAGGGGACATTATCGAAGAGCTGGATGGCGCATACAAGCCAGGCTGTATAGTAGCCGTTATTTCGGAGAAGGAGAGAACGGCGTTAAAAAACGAATTCGCGGTGAAAACAAAAGCGGGAGAGGCAAGGATAAAGATAGCCCGAGAAAAAGAGGCTGAAACGAAAACTGAAACTGAAGCGATGTCGGAATTCTACAAAGATTATAAGAAATTCCACAATGAACGAGGTACGATAGGGTGGGAGAGCGAGGATATAACTGCTATTGGGCCGATAGAGACGAATCTAAGTGTAGAAAAGAGCGAGTGTCGGTACAAGAAATGGGATGTCTTCTTCGGTTTTGGCGGCTTTGACCCGGGCATGACGTACCTTATGATAAGTAAGCGAGAACACGAAGCTGCTTATGGGACGGGCAGTGATGCCGTAATCGGGAAATTAACGAGAGGGAGGAGCATCATTTCGGATTTGCGCGAGGGAGATAGAATAGAGAGGATAACGCCAATTGTAACAAAAGCGGAGAGAACGGGTTTCGTCACCTCTGACTTGAATACCGAGATAGAGGAAGGGCAGGAGATATTCACGTTCGCAACGGTAAAGCTGTTTCGGGAAGCGTCGATGTCAAGCGAGCATTTCTTGTCTCTTACAAGGGATATGGTTTTGCATATAGATGACCGTTCACATACTTATCTGGCTTCTGAAGCGTTAAAAGGGCTTAATTTACCGGATGAGAACATCAGCTACAGGTCGAAAAATTACCTGACGGCGAGGAACGCAGGGACAGAGAAGGGGAAAATTTATATGTATAAGGAAAGCAGACTGCCGCATCCTTCTCATAACGTATTTGGCGAGATAATACAGGGCAGCGAATTGATGGACTACGCTCGTTCTGGAGATACGATTTACACTACGACTGAGCCAAGATGGATGATGGTGGTGGGCAAGACACAAAAGGAAGCGGAGGAGTTTTTTGAAGCTGAGAATATTGAGCAGGTAAGGGAAGGAAATGATAGTGACGATGCAATTGTCGTAGATCAGGAGCCCGCACTGACGATGGAAATTATGGACAGGGGAACAGTAAGGACAGTGGGCGTTGATGCGGAAGGCGTATTTGATGTGGAACTCTTTCACCGCGAAGCGCCCAAGACCGTGTGGTATTTCAAAAAAGTTTCGGGCTTGATTAACCGACCAATAGGGCTTTTAAAGGTCTATTTCTCTGTTCCCGGGATGATGGTCCTGTTTAAGGGAAGTGCCGAAGAAGCGGGGACACTTGTCCCTGAGAACCTAGCAAAAAAGAAGGTCGAAAAGGGAATAATTGGGGTTACAAACATGTCGCGGTCCAACCGAGGGGTAATGGGCGTTCGGTTGAGCGACAGTAAGAAGTATGGACCCACGGGTGAGACCTTTGACGGTGCTAACCTCGTCCTTTCTTTTTCTTCGCTCTCTCCTTCTAATTTGGCTTATCTCGGTAAGCTGAAAGAAGGGGACATGATATATGTGAAGGAGAAGGTGTAAGGGGCACTGTCGAATTTTCTAGTGAGATCACTATATCCTTGAATTTTATCGCAGAGCACGCGGAGAACGCAAAGGCACAAGAAAGAATAACTTTTATGATCGGACGCAGATGAACGCAGATAATCCGGATTTTAAACTTAATTTTGGCACTAAACCGGAAGTTAAACGTAAGGCATTTGATAATTTGCGGAAATAGTTTTCTGCGTAAATCTGCGTCCTAAATAGGATAGGTAGAAGTTATACCTTATATACAATTAAAACTCTGCGTACTCTGCGCTCTCCGCGGTGATAAATCACTATATTTTTAGACCGTGCCTTTCAAGCTACTGCTTATTTTGTCGGCTATCTCCGAAATGTTTTCAGGTGGATTGTTCACGACGCTATGCACGGGCTTACCACCATCGCCACCGAACCGTGGAAAGACGTTTACATGCAGGTGCGGAATCTCCTGACCAGCCTCCTTTCCCTCATTTATCCCTATGTTAAACCCATCTGGATTCAGTGCTTTCTTCAATATCTTTAAAATTTCTCTTGTTGCAATAAACAGCTCCGCAACCAGCTCATCTTCTAAATCCGCGAGTAGACTCACGTGTTTCTTGGGTATGACCAGACTGTGCCCCGGCGCCCTTGGGTTTATGTCCAGAAAAGCCAATACAGCCTCCGTTTCATAAATCCGCTCTGCTTCTAAACTCCCCTCAACAATTTTACAAAATACACATTCCATTTTTCTTCTTCATCCTATTTTTTTCTTTTAGCACAAACCTTTTCTTAAAAAGAAAAGCTTTACCAAAAGAATATACTTTCTTAGCACAGGTTCTTTCTTTAGAAAGAAAGTGTTTTGCTAAAAAAGAAAAAGTGTGTCATCATCTCTTCTAAGTGTATGATGCTATTTAACGAATTACAAAGTTTTAAATCCGCCTCACCTTCGTATAACACAATCTGAGCGAATCTTTTCACCAAGTTCTGCTCTTCTTCTTCCTTGCCCATCGCCATTTCCGTTTTCATCTTCCTTCGCAGCGCCTCGTGTATCTCCACCAGAATCTCTTTTCCGCCCATCTTCTCATCTCGTATCAGAAATTCTAAGCCCGCCCGCACGTCTTTATACCGTCCCGCACATGCGGAATCTATCAACCCCTCCGCTTTATTTCGTTGAAAAAACGCATTTTGCACGACATTTTCTATTCCAATAGCGTCTATTGTTTTTGTCTTTGCCCTTGTCGTCGTTGCTGCTGCTTCAAGCATATTTATAGCCGCGCCTGCATCGCCTCTTGCATAGTCCCGCAGCGTTTTTACGCCGCCTTCCGTAAGTTTTAGCCCTTCTTCCTCTGCTATTGATTTTATCAACGCATCCAGCACATCGCTTTTGTCCAGAGGCGTGAAGTGGAGATTCAGGCATCTTGACCTTACAGGTGGGATGATGCCCGCGGGTCTCGTGGTGGAGAAGATGAACCGGCATGTTTTGTTGCTCCTTTCTATAACTCTTCGTAACGCTTGTTGCGCATTCCGGGGAAGTAAATCGGCGTTATTGAAAAATAGTAATTTGAAGGGAGCATTTATAGGTCTTAACGCTGCATATTCCCTTATTATCTCCTTGAAAATGTCTATGGCAGATTTCTGCTCGTCATAAAAGAATTTGAATCTTTTATCCTCGCTTAACCATTTTTTACGCTGTTCAACGAAATCGGAAGTTTCTATAAGCATGACGTTCTCGTCATAAGAGCCGTAGAGTTCATTCGCAAGGGCATAAACAAAAGACGTTTTGCCCGTACCTTTTGGACCCCAGAGCAGTAGATTTGGTATTGTCTTTTCCTTGACGAACCCTTTTATCCTGTTCACCACCTCTTCCTGCCCTGCGATTTCATCCAATCTCTTCGGTCTGTATTTTTCTGCCCACATATCAACTTTTTCTCTAAAGAGAAAACCTTGACTAAAAGAGAGAAGCGCTTCACTCCCATCTTATTGCTGGTATTCAACCTTTATAAATTTTTCTATTTGCATTTTTTCTTAGTGGTGAATTTTAACTGATGCTAATACGCCACCAATAAATTAGCCTTGCTTTTTACACCTTTACCACCCTCAACACCTCCTCTAATCCCCTCGTATTCACCACATCCTTCGCTTCAAGCCACCCCCTTCTCGCCGTTGCGACACCGTATTTTATCACCGCACCCATCTGCGTCGCATCATGCGCATCCGTTGATATTGCAATCAACACACCATAATCCTTCGCCATCCTGCAATGAACGTCATTCAAATCCAGCCTGTTAGGAAATGAATTGAGTTCCATAACGGTGCCCGTATCCCTCGCCACTTCCATCAACCGCTCCATATCTACCTCATACGGCTCCCTCTTGCCCAGAACACGCCCTGTAGGATGTGCAATTATGTCCACGTGCTCGTTTTCCATCGCTGTTACAATTCGTTGTGTCATCGTCGCTCGGTCTTGCGAGAATTTGCTATGAACCGCACCTACAACCACGTCCAGCGATTTTAATATTGCGTCCGGGAAGTCCATAGAGCAATCGGATTTTATGTCTACCTCGGACGCAGCTAAAACCCTGAAATCAACACCTTCATTCTCAAATCTCGTGTTCAGTCGCTCTATCTCCTTTTCCCTCTTCTTTACTTTATCCTCATTCATACCGCCAGCAATACCTACCGCAGGCGAATGGTCTGCGACTGCGACATACTCGTAGCCCAGCGAAATAGCAGTCTCAGCCATTTCCTCTATGCTGTTCTTCCCATCGCTCCAGTTCGTATGCACGTGCAAATCGCCTTTTATATCGTGTGGTTCCACCAATTTCGGTATCCTGTTCTCCTTAGCAGCTTCTACCTCGCCGCGGTCTTCTCTCAGCTCAGGCGGAATATATGCGAGACCCACGTTCTTGAACACGTCCTCCTCATCTTCTCCCCCTATTCTCTCTTCCCCACGGAAAACACCATATTCGTTTATCTTTAACCCTTTCCTCACACCTAACTCGCGGATTCTTATGTTATGATGCTTGGAACCCGTGAAATAATGAGCGGCAGCGCCAAATGAGCATGCATCCACCACTCGCAAGTCCACGTCTATTCCTTTCAACACGATAGACGATTTCGTGTCCCCTTTTGCCACTATGTCCTCTATGCCGTCAAGGCGCGTGAACGCATCCATCACTTCTTTCGGTCTCTTTGATACCACCAATATGTCTATGTCCCCTATCGTCTCACGCCACCGTCGCAAACTGCCCGCGATTGTTATCCGTTCTACCGCATCCAGCTTCTTCAATTCGGTCACTATTGATTCCGCACGGGGCAGTGCTTCAGAAAGTAATTTCCGCCCTTTATATCGTCTGTATTGCTCTATCCCCTTCAGCATGTTCTCCTCTACCTTAACACCAAATCCGGGAAGCCTTTCTAACTTATGCGACTTAGCAGCTTCCTCTAACTGCTCTATGCTATTTATCCCGATTTCGTCATGCACCTTTGCTATTGTCTTCGGACCAACACGAGGAATGGCTAAGAGTTCAAGCAAACCCGCAGGGACTTCTTCCTTTAACGCTCTATGCGTCTTGCAATCACCTGTTTTTGCTATTTCCAGTATCTTTTTCGCGATACCTTCGCCCACGCCGGGTATTTTCTTTAATTCGCTGACTCCTCCTCGTTCGGCTATCACCTTCAAGTCCTGCGCAAGTGTTTCTATCGTCCGAGCTGCTCGTCTGTACGCCCTTAATTTGAACTGCAAGCCCCTAATCTCTGCGGAACTCAGGCCTTTTTCCCCTTTCAACTCTAAAATATCTGCAATTTCGTCAAAAATCCTCGCCATGTCGAGGTTTATCATTTTTCTGTATATTGAACTACTGCTTCATTCTATTTAAGACGCAGATTTACACGGATTTATTTTAGTTTAACATTGTTGATTTTGAAAGTCTATCTGTGTTAATCTGCGTTAATCTGTGTCTACAATTTATTTTTTTGATGTTTATATCAACGCCTCCACAACCTTCTCATTCTGTTCCCTTGTTCCCACCGTGACCCGAATAAAAGAATCTCCAGCACCTCTAAACGAAGAACAATCCCGTACTATTACCCCTCGCTTCATCAGCTCTGCATACACCACAGCCGATTTTGCAGGTGAAACATCCGCAAGCACGAAATTGGCTTCCGATGGATAAACCTTCTTGAACACACGCCGTAAGTTTTCCGTTATAAACGCTCTTTCGTGCTTTACCAGCTCTACCGTTTTACGTAGATACGCCTGGTCTCGCAATGCAGCTATTGCTGCTTTTATAGCGATGCTGTTAACGGAGAAAGGGATTGCAACTTTTTTATACGGGCTTGTGAGCCATTCAGGTATTATTCCATATCCTACCCTCAACCCTGCAAGACCAAAAGCTTTTGAAAAGGTTCTCATTACCACCACATTCTCGTATTCCGTTACCAAGTTCACCAACGATAAGCCCGCAAATTCCGCGTACGCTTCGTCTATTACAACCATTGCCCTTGAATCCACGGATTCTATTATCTCTCGAATTTCGTCCTCTGGTATGCAGTTTCCTGTTGGATTGTTGGGAGAAGAGATAAAAATGAGCTTTGTTTTTTCGTTACACAAGGAAATCAAGTCCTTGACAGGTATGTCAAAGTTCCCTCCACTTTTTCTCTTTACATACCTCGGCACTCCACCTGCTATTTTTACGAGCGACTCGTAGAGAGAAAAAGTGGGTATGGGTATTAGCGCTTCATCGCCATTCGCAATAAAAATCTTGGCAAGCGTGTCCAAAACGCCATCTACTCCAGCACCTAAAACGACGTTATCTTTTTCTATGCGGGCACTGGCACCGACATATCTTGAAATCTCATCCCTGAGCTCTTCCTCATTCTTTTCCCACGGATATACGTTCAAGTTCAGCTCGCCTGCTTCTAAACGATTAATTATTTCTCTTATCACCTTCGGACTTGGTCCTAACGGGTTTTCATTCGAACTCAGCTTTATCGCACCCTTTACCAATTTCCCTGGTTTGTATTCTTCTATTTCCTGTAAGGAAGCACGTACGGGCACTCGCATTTTAATCTTGGTATTTATTTGCTATTTGTAACCTCTATTATTACAGAAATAGTACGTGATTACGCATTTCATTAGAGGTCTTTGTTTCCGCTATCGTTTTTAGTCGCCGAATACATTCCCCTATTGATAAACGTTGCTGATGAACGTATATAATTCCATAATGTTCCCTCCCCGATTCAATCACTAAACTAAGAAAATCATCGTCATGGGTGAATATTACTGCCTCCTCATTCATAGCATATTCAAGCTGTTCTTCATCGCTAAGACCTAATCTTCCTGCATCTCTGGCAGACCATATTTTTACGCCTCTTCGTTTCAGCCCTTCGACAATTGCAACATTCACGCTTTCGTCTGCATATATTCTAATCTGCTGTTCCATGAGCCAAACTCCTACGAAGGTCTTCTATCTTTCCTTTTCTTTCCTTGATTTCCGTGTCAAGTTCCTCACAGTGTTCGTAGTAGAAAGACAAAGCATCGTGGACTTGAGGCAGAGTTAGATGAGGGTGTGCATCAACGATTTCGTCTGGCGTGATGCCTAAATACTCATATTCTATTACAATATCCAATACACGAGTCCTGGTTCCAACAATGACTGGGCTTCCTCTGCTTATATTTTTATCCCGCGTGATATGGGGATGAATAGCCTGCTTTTGCATTGCTTTTCTATCACCTATATTATGATTTATTTACAGGCTTTATAAAGATTTTTGATTGACACCTTCTCTTTCAACATATTTTCTGACCCGAAGAAAGAGCACCTATATATATCCAGTGGTCAAGATAACCATCACTGTCTTTATTCTCTTTTATTTCCCCTTCGTAATCGTCTTTTAATATCTCTTTTACCATTACTGCTTCCTCCTCACTCGAAACAGTAAATAGCACTTTTCCCATGTCTTTCAGTATTCTATGAACCCCTCTTAGCACACCTTCCCACTCAAATCTATTAAATGGTGTGAGTTTACCAATCATAAACCCGAAGACAACGTCAAATTCTTTACCAAAAAAGGCGGACAGCATGGAGCAATCCAGTACAATGCTACGTTTGGGCTCCAACACACCTTCTTCTAACCCTTTGCAAATCTCACATTCGTTTATATCCACCGTAAAAGGGAAAATACCTGATTCGTGCAGTGCAATAGTCGCACCGCCATCACCACATCCAATTTCAAGTGTTTTCTTACCTTCCATGCCTTTTTCTAAATTGTTCTCGCGTAAAAATTCAGCCAATACTTTTTTTAATGCCTCTGTCCTTTGTCTCGGATAGAAACTTGCACCTTCTAAATCCAAATCGGAACCGCAATTGTAAAATAGCCCGTTTACTAACCCGACAGAATAGAATTCAATCACGCCTTCACGAAATTTATCCCGTTCCACTTCTACTTCTTTTTCTCCTTCCTTAGCGCCGTTTATCCTGCTTGCAAGCGCCTCAAAATCCTCTTTGTTCCTCGTATCCGCGAAAAAATCCGTGAAGACCATCCAGAAGCCCAGGTCTTTGTCATAAATGGCAATGCCAATCAACTCTTTTTCTTTGCTCTTGTTTCTGGTTTCTGCAAATATTCGTATTGATTCTGCCACGTCCCCTTCTTTGACCTTACCGAGATATTCGAGAGTTCTACCTATCTCCTTTTGTGCTGCATAACTCTGCTCCACCAGCATAAAATCGCCTATTCCTAATAGCTCGTTCAGTTCCATTTCGATCTTTTGTTAAAAAGAAAAAAGGAGTATCAAAAGAAAAAGTTCATAACTTTTCTTTGTATCAAATTGATAAAAATTTCCTTTGACTTAGGATGTTGCTCAAACCAAAAATTTTTCCATATTCCGCCGAGTCAATTTCAATATATAATCGAAATCTTCTGGGAGCGCATTACGTAGTTCCATTTTCATAAATAAAAATATCCTCAATTTTCACTTCAAATAATCTCGCAAGTTTGAACGCCAGCTCTAACGAAGGGTTGTATTTTCTTTTTTCTATTGCATTTATGGTCTGCCTCGTCACCCCCACTTTCTCAGCCAAATCCTCCTGCGTTAAATCGTGCATCGCTCTGAAAACTTTGAGCTTGTTCTTCATTTGAAGCCTTTTCTGTTGTAGTAAAAGCGATGTACATGGAATGAGAACATTCCAACACCAACAACTGTCAAAAAAAATTCTCTAAAGTTCAGACCTAATGGATAATAGAAATCCACGTACGTTAAAACCGCTAAAATTCCTATTGTAGTCCAAAATGCATTGAAACCCGCTTTTTCATTAATTCTTATATATCTTTCATCACTGGGAATCTCTGTTTTGGGTTTCCTTGCCCAATGTATACCAATAAAAATTAACATCAAGCCAGACAAAACAATGCCCATTCCCAGAAACGCCAGGTCAAATACCACAAGTAAAACTAAGCCAAATGTTAGGATTATAGAGCCCACAATCAGTTGCCATTTACTCCTTTTTAATTCCATTTTCTTTCTTCCTTTATTTTTTCCCATTTTCGTCACCCCCGTAAGGTACACTTACTTTATGTAAGGTTATATTTACTTAGAGTATATAAAACTTTCTATTTTGTAAAAATGCTATGGCTTTATATAGGATGAGTGCATACTCTGAGTTGAGGGGGCAAAAAATAAAAAATGATGGCGCTTATCATAATTTTGCCGGGAATATTGTTAGCCCTATTTGGTGCTTTAAAGAGAAAAGAAACATATGGGAAAATGCTTTTGGGATTAGGAATAATAATTATGATGTGCGGCATAGCGTATTTTATTTACGCTATTAGTTTACCTTTAAAGTGAGGAAAATGGATGAAGAATTAAATTTTATATAAACCTTTGTTTTTCGTTCGGAAAAAACCGAATGAAAAGATAGTTTCATAAGATTGTAATGCGGATAAAAGTTTTGAGCGCCGAAGAGAGGCGCTTTATAAATATCCAAAAGAATTATTATGCCAGATGGAGGGATATAGTAGAGGCTAATGGACAAAATCGCACTTGATAAGAGAATAATTGGAGCTTTGGCATCCGAAACGAGAATTGGCATTCTCAAAAAAATCGATTACGGGTCTATGACATTAAGTAAATTAACGGATAAATTGAATATTTCTAAATCAACTGTTCACGAGCATCTAACGATTTTGATTGAATCAGGGCTGGTAAAGAAGGTAAACAGGGATAACAAGTGGGTTTACTATGAGCTTACAGGCAAGGGCACGGAGATTCTTCACCCGCGCAAAATGACGAAGATAATAGTCCTTTTATCCACAGCGATATTGAGTTTTGTTGTTGGAATTGTTGGGCTATATTGGTTTGTAAGAAGTATCTTTATCTTTCCCGAAGAAGCTTTAAATTTAAAGGCTATGGCTCCTTACGAGCCGGTGCATCTAATTGCTGGTTTGATCTTGATTTCACTCGGAATTGTCCTTTTATCGTTCGGAAAAAACCGAACGAAAAGATAGTTTCATATATGATGTAAAGCAAATAGAACCTTTGAGTGCCGAAAGTGGGCGCTTTATAAAGGAAGGGGGTGATATAAAAAGATGGAAAAAACGAGAAAAGCGGAAGAAAATGCAAAAAGGCTAAGAAGTTTTTTGACATCCCCCGTAAAGCTGAGTGCCGTTTTCATAGGAGTAGTTGGAATTAGTATGTTTCATGTATATGTATTAGGACATTATCATCCGTATCTTCCTTTACCACTTTCAAATAGACTACAGGTAGCAATACTTAACGGAGCAATCGGGTACTGTTTGGGGTTATTCGGTGCTTGGATAGCAATGAAATCGTTGGAGAGTAAAGCTAAGAAGGAGAGATAAAATAAAAAGGTGGTCTTGATGGATACAGAATCGAGAAAAGCGAAAAAAGATGCAAAAAAGATAAGAAGTTTTTTGACATCTCCAGTAAAGCTGAGTGCCGTTTTCATATTATTCGTCGGACCTAGTGTGTATTTCATCTATGTTTTAGGACGGCATCCGATAGTTCCTTTTCCACTTCAAAATAGGTTACTGGTAGCAATACTTAACGGAGTAATCGGATATGGTTTAGGATTACTCGGTGCATGGATAGCAATGAAATCGTTGGAAAGCAAAGCTAAGAAGGAACGAAAAGAGTTTTTAAGGCTAAAAACCACGACAGTTGCTAAACTATTTCTGGCAGCAGCACTCGTTTTCCTGGTTTCTTCATACATGTTAAGCGACGCTTTTATACCCGGCATTGCTGTGGTACTCTGCATTGCGGGTGCATTAGTCATCATCAGTATAATAGCAAAAGACACCCGCGTACTGGTGAGAGATAGAATCGAAAGAGAACGTTTAGCTGAACGAATAGAAGAACCCCTGAAGAGTCTTAAATTTTTGTTTATTGGGATAGCAGTGGTTATTTGTATAGACCTGATCTACACGTACATCTTCGATCTTTCCGCACCCCTCTCTTCCTATCATCCAGCCATAATAATCACCAAGATTTTTCTCGACATGAGTATTTTTGCGGGATGCATTACACTTGCCATTGTAATAGGCTTGAAGCTACTTCTGTGGGACGTTATAATAGATTAATATATGAGAGTAAAAAGAGGAATATGGGATCAAAAAAGGAATTGGGTGGTGAAATAAACGCACAAGGAACAAAACGCAAGAACAAAGCGCACATGGTGAAATGTAAAAATAGGAGGTGTGAAAAGAAAAAATGAAAATCGGAACGACAATAGTGCTGGTAATAGTGCTGGTGGTGATTGCACTTTTCTTCCTGCTGCCTATTCTTTCCGGAAATATCCCGGAAGACATGTCAGCGACTGAAATAGGGCATTTTATCGGCGGGTTCGCGGGTTACTGGAGAGAGACATTAAAAAGTGTGTTTTCCGCTTTGTAAAGGGGAAGTGAAAGAGGGGAGAGCAAGAAGATATCAAGATGAAAAATTATTAACCACAGATTACACAGATTAACACAGATGATAATATAGCGGTTTGGCGGTTTAGCGTTTTGGTCAAAGGGACTGAGCCGCTAACGAGCTAAACCTCTAAACTCGCTTAATCTGTGTAAATCTGTGCCTGCTAAAATAGAAGGAAGTCATAGGAAAAAGAAGCAA
This sequence comes from Candidatus Methanophagaceae archaeon GoMg1, assembly GCA_013180605.1. Lineage (GTDB taxonomy): Archaea > Halobacteriota > Syntropharchaeia > Alkanophagales > Methanospirareceae > QEXZ01. The sequence continues at coordinate 21,489 of QBUL01000159.1, forward strand.
AGGAGGTAAACAAAAAGGAGATAAAATGATAAAAACAGAAAACCTGACAAAGGT
>QBUL01000158.1 GCA_013180605.1 Candidatus Methanophagaceae archaeon GoMg1
CCGTGTTTGTTGATTCTTATCATCTGTGTTAATTAAGCCCTTTCAGGGCTTGCGGTGATGTGGGCAGAGCCCACAAGCGTTAATCTGTGTCAACGATTTATTTTTTCTTGTTGAAGTGCCCCTCTCTATCTCTAAAATGTCATTTCTCCAACTATTTTACCTTTATCGAGCAAAATCCCTTTATCGCAAATCTTCTTCGACCACTCCAGGGAATGAGACGATATTAATAGCGTCTTGCCTTTGCCTTCGTGACTTTTGAAGTAATCTACAAGCACATCACAGGTTTTCGTGTCCAGCCCAGAGAAAGGTTCGTCAAGCAGAATTAAATCAGGATTGTGGATTAACGCCCTCACGATGTCCGCCCTTTTTCTTAGTCCGTGCGAGAGCTGCTTTACATAGACGTTATACCAGCGTTTCAAACCTAAAAATTCCACCGTGGCGAGGAAGTCCTCTTCTCCTGCACCGAACTGTTTCGCATAGAATAGCAGGTTCTCCCTCACGGTCAGTTCATCATAAAGAAAGCTTTCATGCGTTACTAATCCAATTCTTCTCCTTGTTTCACCACCGTTTCGGAATGCGTCCGCACCAAATATTTTCACCGTTCCCGAAGATGGTGAGATATGCGTGGCGATTATTTTCAGCAATGTCGTCTTCCCCGCGCCGTTGGGACCCGAGAAAACCAAAAAGTCGGATGCTCCTATTTCCAATGACACGGATTTTAACGCCTGCAAGTAGCCGTATCGCTTCGACACTTCGGTGATTTTCACTGCTATGCTGTTGTTAGACATTTGTCACCACCTGTACTTATGCATTCTATCCCCATATCTCCATATTTTTTTGACGTTTTTATATAAGGAAAGGCATTATAAAGAATTAGGATAGTAAAAGAAATGAAGCGAGATATTCTTCTTTGTGTTGCCGTAGCATTGAGCGTGGTCGCTTCTTATATGGCTTACGTTGCCGTCCAACCTGTAAGGGAAGACCTTTACTTCTCATATACGCACGTACCCGTCGCCCTGATTTGTTTTCTCGCTTTTTTCGTCTCACTCGTTGCGAGCGTAATGTACCTGTGGAAGAGGAAAAGGGAATACGACCGGGCTGCGGAAGTATCAACGATTTTAGGATTGGTTTATGGCGCGGTAGCTCTGATTTCTGGTGCGATTTGGGCAAATGCCTCCTGGGGTGCGTACTGGAACTGGGACCCAAAACAAGCAACCATGCTTATACTCTGGATTGCGTACATGGGCTATCTATCGCTAAAACTTTCCATCGGGGGTCACGAGAAACGAGCTTTGGTAGGTGCGGTGTACAATATTCTGGCTTTTTCCACCATACCCCTGACTTTTCTTTCGGTAACCCTGTGGGGCTCACTCCATCCGAAAGCATCAGAAGTTTCTATGTCTTTGCCGGTAAAGCAGACATTGTCGCTGAACCTTATAGCCGCTTTACTCTTTTTCGTTTATCTTTTGATAACTGCATTCGCAGTCTGGTCTTTAGAAGACCGTGTAAATAGATTAACATACGAAAAAGGAGGAGGAGGTGATTAAAAAGAGATGGATATATATGGGATATTCGTCGTTTCTGTTGTTTACTGGACGACGCTTTTAGTACTCTTTGTATGGCTTAACAGACGGCTGTCTGTGCTTAAAGAGAGGATAGCGGAATTGGAGGGAAGGAAGTAGAAAGGAGCAATGAAAATCAAAGCGGTACACATCATCGTTTTCGCACTGGTCGCTCTAAGCGCTATTTTCGCATACGATGCCTTTTCGTCTTTTATCAATCCGTATCTAACGGTCTCGGATGTCGCAGGGAATGAGGAATACATTGGCAAAGAAATCCAGATTTTGGATACGATTACCAATGGGTCATTACATTTGGCTGAGGACGGCACGCTGCTTTTCAACCTCACTGACGGCAAAGCCACAATCGAGGTAACATATTCGGGAGTTCACCCTCAGAGTCTCAAAGAGGGGCAAAAGGCCGTTGCCATCGGAAAACTGACTGCCCCGTATCACATGAATGCAACACAGCTATTGGTTAAATGCCCATCAAAGTATGAGTGAACAAGAAAGAATAATTTTTGATAATCGGACGCAGATAAACGCAGATAATCAGGATTTTAAATATAAGGAATTGACGGAGGAGATTATTAGAATTTTCTATCGAGTTTATAATAAACTGGGCTATGGTTTTCTGGAAAAGGTTTATGAGAATGCAATGATGATAGAACTTAAAAAGGCGGGTATTCCTGCGGTTTCTCAATATGCAATAAAGGTGCTTTATGAAGCTGAAGTTATAGGTGAGTACTATGCTGATATACTGGTTGAAAACAAGGTAATCGTGGAGATAAAAGCAGCAAGAAGTTTGGTAAAGGAAAATGAAGCACAGTTATTGAATTATCTAAAAGCAACCGATATTGAAGTTGGACTTTTAGTTAATTTTGGCACTAAACCAGAAGTTAAACGTAAGGCATTTGATAATTTGCGGAAATAGTTTTCTGCGTAAATCTGCGTAAATCTGCGTCCTAAATAGGTAGAAGTTATACTTTATATACAAGAAAAAATCGAAGCAACCTTATAGGATGAGGACGGTAAAGTAAACATCAGGGAAAAGAGAGGTAGAAGATATGGAACTGGAAAAAGAAGAGATATTGAGTGCAATACACCACTGTGTAAAATGTAAGCTGTGCAGCATTGCGAGTTTCCATCCGAATGAGGAATGGCTGCCCTTATGCCCCAGCGGGGAATATTACGGCTATCAGGCGTTTTACGCACCGGGCAAGATGGAGATTTTTCGGGCGATATTAGAAGGCGAGATAACAGAACCTTCGGAGGGGCTATTAAATTCGGTCTATGCCTGTACGGTATGCGGAGCGTGTTACGAGAAATGTAAGCAGATAACAAGTGTGGAGCTGGGTGCTCCTGACCTGTTTGAAGCGATGCGACGCGAGATGGCAAGTAAAGGCTGGATTCTCGATGTGCATACGTCTATTGCAGATAAGATAGAAGAAACGAAGAATGCGTATGGCGAGAAATATGAATATAAAGTCAATGCGGAAACGACCGCTGGGGATGCGGATGTTCTCTATTACATTGGTTGTACTGCCCGGTATAGAGTGCCGGAGATTGCAGATGCCATGCTTGGAATCTTCGATAAATTAGGGCTGAAATATCAGGTGATGGGCGAGGAATGGTGCTGTGGCTCGGTATTATTCAGAACAGGACAAGTAGAAGCGGCGAGGGAGCTCGTGGCACACAACGTTGAAGAGATAAAGAAGAGTGGCGCAAAGACGGTTGTTTTTACATGTCCCGGCTGTCTGAAGACGTTCAAGAAGGATTACCCTGATATGGGTGTCGAACTATTGCATTCCACGCAATTTTTAACACGATTGGGGAATATGAACCTGAAGAAGGAGAATCTGAAAGCGGCTTATCACGACCCATGTCATTTAGGCAGGGATTTAGGCATATATGAAGAGCCAAGAGCAGTTTTGAGCGAAGTAGCAGACATAAAGGAGATGAAGCGGGAAAGGGAGCAAGCATGGTGCTGCGGCTCCGGTGGTGGCGTGAAGTCGGCATTCGATGACTTCGCATTGTGGAGTGCTGCCGAACGGCTGAAAGAAGCGAAAGAAGCGGGTGCAGAAGCACTTGTGAGTGCATGCCCGTTCTGTAAACGCAATTTAAAGGAAGCTGCAGAGAAAGAAGAACTGGAAGTGTATGACGTTGTGGAGCTGGTAAATAGGTGTTTAGAGGGGTGATTAAGATGAATGAAACGTTTTCGAAATTAGTAAAGGAACTGCAAGCGATAGTAGGGGAAAGGAATGCGACTGACGACCCTGCAATATGCACATCGTATTCGAGAGATCAGCACTGGCATTTTGTGCCCGCTAAGAACCCGGCTTGTATCGTGCGACCCGGGAACAAAGAAGAAGTGCGAGCGGTTTTGATGCTTGCAAATACGCATAAAATACCGGTGATTCCGTATAGCACGGGAATAAATGTGCGTGGGTTGACTATTCCGGTTCATGACGGCAGCATATTATTAGACCTGTCCCGGATGAACCGCATCCTGGAGATAAACCCTGAGATGAAGACTGCGACCGTAGAGCCGGGGGTGACTTTTGGTATGTTACTGGAGCAGACGCGAAAGTACAAGTTGCGACCTGCATTCCCGGATGCGCCGCTTACCGTGAGCGTACTGGTGAATTATTACCTGCGCGGGATATACCAAACTTCGGCTACGGACGGGCACGACCACACGATTTCGTATGAGATGATTCTGCCAAACGGCGAGACGTTAAAAACAGGTTCACGAGCGCTTTCGGAGATGCCTTATTTCAGATACGGCGTGGGTCCGGACTTTGCAGGTATGTTCTGCGCACATCCCGGCACATGCGGTGTGGTGACCGAATTAACGGCGAAACTGTACCGGCTGTATGACAACAGGAAAGAGTACTTCATTGGTTTTGACGACGTGGGCACGCCGACGAAGTTCATTTACAATTTGATGAACGATGATTTAGCAGCGAGTATCAGGTTAGTGGACAACCAGAGCTGGTTGAAAGGCATCTTCGGCACTTTTGATTATCCTTACGAGAAACTGCCGAAGTTCGTCTTGTGCGTGCTGATAGAAGGCGTGGACGGTATATACGAGGCGAAGGACAAGCTGGTGCGTGCGTACATGAAAGAATGCGGCGGGCAGGTACTGGAATTACCGGCTGAGTTCGCGCGAACATTTGAGGATGAGTGTCTGGGCGGTGCGGAGAAGAGCTGTATGGTGTTCGGCATAAAAGGGAGAGGGAATTACCATTGCATCGGGCTGTATGGCCCTTTGACGCTGGCTGCGGAATATTATGAAGTGCACGAGAAGACGGCGCTGGAAGTAGGAATTCCTCAGGACCACATTCATTTCTATATTGACCCAATCTACAGCTTCCACGGGCAGCTCTGCTATTTCGAGCTTGATGTGTTTTATGACGGCAGTGACGAGGAATTCGGCGATAAGCTAAGGAATTATAACGAGAAGCAATTTCACCGGCTGCTTGACCTGGGTATCTACGGCTGGTTCAGACCTTATGCGGGTATAATAGAGCCGACCGCGGAAAGAATAGGGTATCTTGCCGAAGTCTGGAAGAAGTTCCTGCATGTTCTTGACCCGAACGAGATAATGAACAGGGGGAAGCTATTCTGAGGAAGAAATGGGTGAGGCGATTATGGTCTTCCCCAAGAAATTAAACCAGAAGGTATTATACCAAAAGGTTTAATATCTTTTTCAGGGAATGGGTGAAGCAGACTTTTTATTCACGGATTTGAAAATTATACAAATAAGGTGTGAAAATTGCTTATGGACGAGCTGAGGATAAGGAAAGCCGTAGTGACGGATTTGCAGGATATTATAAGGCTATGGAAGAGGAACATAAGAACGATAAACACAGCTTCAGATATCGCTGATTTGTTCCATCCATTCAAAAAATATTACCTTGTAGCTGTTTATATGGATGCGGATGCCGGCACCGCGAACAATGGAATGTTCGAGGGCGGCAGAGGCAGAGAGCGGGTTATTGGTTTTGTGGGTGGTGCTATAAGAAGTGGGCATGGGCATATATCGGGGATTGCGATGGATAGAGAATACCGAATGAATGGAATAGGGAAGCGGCTATTAAAAATGGTGGGTGCGGAATTTCTCGCTGACGGTTTCGAACAAATTACGCTGGAGGTCAGGAAAAGTAACAGGAATGCAATACGATTTTACAAAAAGAATGGTTATAAAAAGTCATACGACATAAAAGGCTATTATGCAGATGGTGAGGATGCAATCGTGTATGAGAAAAAAATTAAAATTTAGGATTTATGAGCAGTGGTCAGAAGCTCTAACGCACCCACTGGACAGATATTCACACACGCTTTACATTTATTGCATTTATCTTCCTTTATCTCTATCCACATGCCTATCATATCTATTGCCTCTGTGGGGCATACCGTAACGCACGCGCCACAGCATCCGCATCTGTATCTATCTATTTTTATCATCGTTATGTTTCATCCCACCGTAGCGGTTATTTTTGATACGGGTTTTGACGCTGCTAAAATGCTTACAGGAATTTCTACTGGTTTCTTGGTTAGGGATGCTATGCTTATTATTTCTATACCTATAACGTTGCCGTCTTTATCCTTTTTCAAGAGTACTGCATTATCTATCTCCTCACATATCTGCTCCTTATCAGGTTCGTCAAACCAGATGTCCATTGAGTCCGTTTCTTTAAAGTAGAATATCCTCAGCTTTTTTTCCATAAAACTTCACCCCTCTTAATTTTGTAGGTTGTGTATACTGTTACTATAAACCCATCGTCATTTAAATGTTTTGCTACGGTGCATAGAAATTTACTCCTTGAATATCTGTCCCTCAAACGTGCTGACCTTGGTATCTTTCTCCAGCCATGCGTCCTGCGACAATCCCGCCTTCCAGCATGTCTGGCATAGAAACTCCTCCGCTGACCACTCATACTCCGTAGCTACCTGAGGAAGCAAAAGCCCTTGATACATACCTTTCTTTACAATCAGCCCGTGCCTGCCTATCTCTATCTGCTCGGGCAGGTCCTTTGGCTTTGCTTTCAATACCTGCGGCGTGGTGAGTATTGTGAGTTCGATAACTATATCCTCAAACTCCTCTTTTGTTACGGGTGGAAATCGAGTGTCACTAACCGCTGCGGATATCGCTGCATCTATAATCGCATCCTTTAGTTTGAACATAGGGTAGGGATAGCCAATACAACCTCTCAGATTACCGTGTTTGTTCAGCGTGACAAAAACGCCTCTATCTTCTTCGAAGCTCGCAGGCACGTGAGCTTCTTCCGCTTTTAGCCTTATATTCTCGCTCAGATGTTCCTCTATCGCCTGTCTTGCGAGTTTTAATCCCTCTTTCCCTTCTTCTTCTGTCAGCAGCATGGACATAACTATGACGGTTTTCTTGTTTACTTTATCATTTAATACGCGTTTATGCGGGAGGCAGGATTTGAACCTGCGAACCCCTTCGGGAGCAGATCTTGAGCCTGCCACCTTTGTCCACTCGGTAACTCCCGCTTCGCTTCTCGGCAGCGAGTACTACGCTCATTATATTCTAGGTTGCAGTTAGGAACGTATAAGGAACGTCATACAATCATTGTGGCTGCTGATGACATCTGTGAGAACCGCTCTAATGCTTCTCTGGCAACTGGACCTCTTATCTCCGAACCTTTTGGAGCCCCTTTATCGTCAACGATAACCGCAGCGTTATCCTCAAACTTCACTCGCATCCCTGAAGGCCGCCGGTATTCTTTCCGCTGCCTTATTATCACTGCTTTCAGTATCTGCTTCCTTATCTCCGGTCTGCCCTTTTTCACCGATACCACCACCATATCCCCAACTCCCGCCTTTGGATACCTGTTCTTCACGCCCCGGTACCCTTTCACTGCGATTATTTGCAGTACTTTCGCTCCGGTATTATCCACGCAATCTAAACGCGAACCGGTCTGCAGCGCCTTCGTTATCTTCGCTTTTACTCCTTTCATAGTATCTACCTCATCTCTAAATATGTTTCAAGCATTATAATATAAAATATTAAAACATATCTTTTACCGGCATTGTCGAATTTGCCTGTGAATTTGCAAATTAGAAATCCTTAAATTTCGCCGCAGAGTACGCGAAGCACGAATGTGCTCAATAAAGAGTGGGAAATCCTAAATCCCAAAAGGAAGGTCTGTTTTGAATTTTGAGTTTAGATATTGGAGCTTGTTTAGAGTTTAGTGCTTAGAATTTATACCCCCCCCAGATATTGAGTAATTACCTGTATCATGCACCCTATTTCCGTATTTCTGCCCAGAGACCTGCCCTGTCATAACTTACACGGAAATCCGATTTTGATATACCTGCCTTATTTATAACCTCGCTTAATTTATCAGGCAAACTGTAAACTTTTGCATCCTCATCCAGCGAATGGTCACGCAGAGCTTTCATCCTGTTTGATTCTTCTTCGGTGACGTATCGCCCGAATCCACCACCGACAAATCCAATGCCGTCCTTCTTCAATACCCTATAAATTTCTTCAAATACCCGCACCTTATCTACCCAGCAGTGATATGAACCGCGGCTGATGATGAAATCTGCAAATTCGTTCTCGAACGGCAGCTTATGCGCATCGCCCAGAACAGGAATTATCCTTTCTGTTAATCGTTCCTTTTCAATGTTCTTGCGTGCTACTTCGTATATGGCATTCTCCTTTTCCAATGCATATATCTTCAACCTTGAACGTCTGCATAACTCAATTGCAAAGACCGCCGTGCCGCAGCCGACATCCACGCATACACCTTCCAAAACGCCATAATCCTCTCCGATTTGTTTTACCGTAGAGATAATCGCGGGCATAAAGTTTTCTCTGACCTTCTCATCAAAACGCTTTGCCACTACAAGGTCCATCTCCGTGTAATCCGCAGGGACACGCGCTTCAGTCATGCGACACGCTTTTCTACCACCACAAAGCTTTTTTTCTTGCTCAGTGGACGACACTCCATTATCTTCACTGTATCACCCACATGTGCATTTATGCAAGGTGGATTATGCGCATGTATCTTCGAAGTTCTCTTTTCATACCGCTCGTATTTACTGATTTTCTTCAGATACGACTTCAAAACAACAACCGTCTTCGGCGCTTTATCGCTCACTACCACACCTTCTATAACTTGACCCCTTACAGGCAATCTACCGTGAAAAGGGCAATCCTCATCCACGCATTCACCATCTGGCATCGCGACATCTATCCCTATATCTCTCATTTTGTAATTATCTAATGTTCTATGCACTTATAAATAAATACTAATATAATTTACTTTTTTATTCTGTCCTCTGGTCGTGAAACAAGCATATCGCCTCTCAGTCTTACTTTTACTTCGGGCAGCTCAAAAACGAATGTAGTTCCTGCTTTTGGTATTTTCTTGTCTTTCCTCGACGCATTTTCTATAACGAGCATATTCCTTGTCTCGTCTACTACCGTTCCAAAAATTCCTTCTACCTCCTTATTAGTGCTATCTTCCACTTCCGTCCTTAATCCGATTAGCTCGTGCTGCAGTATATTCTGCGGATTTATTTTCATTGTATTTATTTACCTTCTAACGAATACCCCATCTCATACAGCGTCTTCTTTACCAGTTCTTTTTGGTCACCCTGTAATTCAACGCAACCCGCTTTTACCGTGCCACCACATGCACATCTCGACTTCAATTCTTTCGAAAGTCCTTTAAGGTCGACTTCCTTCTCATCTATGCCTCTTATTACCGTAATAATTTTCCCGAACCTTCTCCTCACCGTAGACACGTTCACCACTTGCTGTTCCTTTGCTATCTCTTTGCATATGCATAAGTCTTTAGGCAATCCACATTTAGGGCAAACTTCCCTGCTCATTTCTTGGTTTCCCTTCCCAGTTCCCCTTCAACCGTTTTTATCCGCGCTATTGTTCTCCTTATCTCTCTCACTCTGCCCGGATTCTCCGGAGCTCCCCCTGTGGCTATTATCCCGCGTTCACGCATCAAATCCATCCTCAAACTCTCTAATTCCCCCTTCCTCTCTTTTTCACTCATCTTCCTTATCTCATCAATTCTAAATATGCTCATTCTTCCTTTCCTTTCCCTTCTTCTTTTCCTTCTCCTTCTTCCCTACTTCTTTATTCTCTACCTTTTTCTCCTCTTTCTCTTCCTGCACAGCTTCCTTTACATCCCTATTTACCGCTACCATGTGGAAATTACCGGGTAACACTGCGTCGGGCTTTACTATCCATACCTGCACACCTATAATGCCGGATTTGGTTTTTGCTATCGAATATCCACGATCCACGATTTCCTCCGCTGCCTCACCACAATGCTTTATATATCCGTCAACCATCTTCTCCATCCGACCTCGTGGCCCTCTGAGCTTCCCGGTCATTATAATCTCGCAACCCAAAGCCCCATGATTCATTATTCGCTGCAACGTTGACCTGCCCGCCCTCCTGAAATGCCATCCGCGCTCTATAAGTTTTGCGAGCCGATTAGCCATCAATGATGCACTCAGGTCTGGCACCGCTATGGGTTGCACGTCTATTTGCGGGTTATCCATCTCATGCTTCCTGTTTATGTCGTCTGTTAACCTTTTTATCCGCCGCCCATCTTTTCCTATTATCATCCCCGGCTTCTCGACGTTTACCGTTATCTGCGTGCCCATTGGCGTCCTTTTTATCTCCATTCCTCCATAGCCCGCTCTCTCTAACTCTTTCCCTAAATATTCGTCCATTCTTACTTTCTTTATCCCCTCGCGCACAAATGTCTTCTCTATCACGTTCTGTCTCCTAACTCCCTTCTTCTTTCAGTATCATCTCAATAGTAACCGTATCCGTATTCTTGGGTGTAGAACGGCCAAAAGCACGTGCCATTGACCCTTTTATCGTTCGCCCTTTCTTCGTAGCTACGTGCCATATCCTCATCGTATCGGGGTCAAATCCCTTATATTCCGCATTGCCTTTTGCACCTCTTATCAATTTCAATATTTCCGCACTCGCCTTCACCGGGTATCTCCCGGAATACCACTTCTTTAGCCCTCTGCGATGTGCTACTTTCTTTTTATGCCGCTTGAACGGAATCGCCACACGCTTTTCCAGCACGGCCTCAAGATATGTTTCTGCCTCTTCCACTTTCTTACCCTTTATCGCTCTGCATACCTCAAGCGCATGCTTGGGTGAGATATGGAGTTCATAAGCCATTGCCCTTGCAGTCGTTTCCGGGTCAATTTCGGTTTTAGTTCCTGTTCCAGCATCCATGCAAAATTTTACCCTACCCATTGTCTCTTGAGTCTCTTTATCATTGATTTTACCTTACTTCAGTGGCACATATTTTGAAGACCTTGTAGCCCCCACCCCCGCACTTCCATGTAACACCTTTTTTCGCGTCAATGCGAACTCACCCAGATAATGCCCTATCATCTCGGTCTTTATCTCCACAAATTCGAAGCTCTTTCCGTTGTGTATCCCTATCTTCTTCCCTACCATGCTGGGTAGTATAATGGCATCTCTCAGATGTGTTTTAACGCTCTCCTTATCCGTTTTGCTTCGCTCCAGCAGTTTCTCCTCACTACTTCTCAATTCCCTCTTCAATTTCCTTCGCTGTCTCGCACCCAACAAATCCGCTAAATTGCCGAGTGACATTTTCTTTAGCTTCGCAAGCGTATATCCACGATACATAAATTCCTCTTCCTTCTTTTTAAGTGTCGTCTTAGATTTAGCTTTTTTCTTTGCCATTTCTCTCTTTCACCTCTTATATCCCGTTCTTTTTGCCGCTATACTTCCTACCTTTCTCCCCGGTGGCGCACCCCTCGCAGGCGTCTTGGATTTGCCCACGTGCTGATGGCCCCCGCCGCCGAAAGGATGGTCAACGGGGTTCATTGCTACGCCTCTTACGGTAGGGTATTTCCCCGAATGTGTTTTCATCTTATGATATTTCTTTCCTGCTTTTACAAAAGGTTTTTCTGTTCGACCACCACCGGCAACAACACCTATCGTGGCAAAACAATCAGAAGATAGCCATTTCTTTCGCCCGCTTGGCATTGACACAAGCGTTTTTCCTGTTTCTTGCTCGTGTGCTAATAACGTAATAGAATTGCCCGAAGCACGTGCAAACTTGCCTCCATCGTTTGGTCTCGCTTCCACATTACACACCGTAATTCCCTCCGGGATACAGCGAAGTGGCAATGTATTCCCTGTTTTTAATCCCGCCGATTCGCCATAAGCCACCTCATCTCCTTCTCCAACTCCTTCTGGTACGACTACAAATCGGCGTTCGGTTTTTTCTTCCCTTTCTATTCGTATACGGGCAATGGGTGCGCTTCTTGCGGGGTCATGCGCTATTTCCTCGACTGTTCCTGATACCGTCTCGCCCTTATTCACGCGTACATGCTCAAGATTTGCTTTGTATTTGTGAGAGGGCGCCCTGAAAGTGGACGAACCTTTTCCCCGCCGCTGTGCTATTATTCTTTTCCCCATTTTTTGTCTACAACACCTACCCTACCCGTTCTTATATATATTTATAGTATTCCAAGTGAAGTGCCTATCTCCTTTGCTTTTCCCTCCTCTTCAAATTCTATTATTGCTTTCTTCTCACCTTTAAACGTTATCATTGTCTTCACGCCCCTCACCGAAGTTTCAAATACGCTTTCCACCTCGTTCTTTATCTGTCGTTTATTCGCCCGCAAATCAACGATAAACTGGAGTTTATTCTCCGAATCTATCATCAGAGCAGCCTTTTCACTTGGTACAATATGTTTTAGTTTCTCTTTTATCTCCATTTTTTATCGTATATAAAGGATAGCTTCCTTCTATTTAATTATGACACAGATTTACACGGATTTACGCAGATTTATTTACGTTTAACATTGCGGATTTTTATCATCTATCTGTGTTAATCTGCGTTAATCTGTGTCAATAATTTATTTTCTTGTCCTGCCTCGGTAAAGTTTTTAGCGAAAAAGTTGAGAGAAGATTCCGACCAGATGGTTAGTCTGCCGGGATGTGTCCCCGGTGCAAGCAATTCCGCATTTAGCTTATCCACGTAAGACACGTCCACACCCGGCAAATTTTTCGCACCCTTAAACTTAAATTTTATTTTCTTAGTCTCTGCTGTTTCTTCCTCTTCTGAGATAACAATCAAAATGCTTTTTCTTGACTTGTATCTTCTACCTCTTGTCGTTCCTCTCCCTGCTCTCACTTTTCGCGCTTTCGCACGAAGTATGTCCTCCCACACACCAATGCACTTCAAAAACGCCTCTACTTCTGAGGTCTTTTCCAAACTCGTGAATGAATCTTCCACCACTATCGGCAGCCCAACCTCCTCGCTGAACCTATGCCCTCTACTCCGTACAAGGTTTTGGTCTATGGTAGCAGCGATAGCAGACCCCACCGCTTTTCGCTTTTCTTTTTTGTTTATTTTCAGTTTTAAGACCTTATCAGTTTTTGGCGGGTGTGCTCTTCTACCACCGACTGCTTGAGGCACGCGAGCGGCTCTACTGCCTGTTTTTATACGAGGCACTCTTGCCATTCCCCTGCCCGTGCCCCAGCTCTCTGCCGATGTCTTTCGTCCCGACAATGGTGTTGGACCTTTCGGCTGCCGCCGGTTGGACTGCATAGCCAGCACAGCTCTTCGTATCAAGTCAGGTCTGTACTCGTCCATAAATACCATAGGCAGTGCTATTTCTTTTACAGCCTTCCCTGACAGGTCCAGTACTTTTGCTTTTTTCACCATCTCTCTTATTCTACCTTTTTATTACGTATTTATTAACGTACGATTGATGTATGTTATGTTTCTTCGGTAAAGCTTTCTTTTTGAAAGAAAGGTTTGTTAATGCCCCTGTTGTGATTCTCTACTTATATAAACAATCTCAGGCATAGCGGGCTTAGGATGAGGTCGTATCGCATGAGAGATTCTTACAAGTCTCTTTTTCGGCCCCGGAACACTACCTTCCAGCATGATATAGCCATTTCTTACCATGCCGTAGTTTAAAAAGCTTCCTTTTGGCGTTATCTCTTCTCCATTCTCTCCAATTTTCAGTACTCGCTTATTATATTCAGTTCGCTGTTGATACCCGGTCTGCCCCATCTGAGGTATTTTCCACCTCACACGGCGCGGTGTCCAGCCGCCAATACAACCCACATGGCGCCCTCTCCCGGACCTCCGTGCTTTGGCATTCTGTATCATCACGCCCCACCGCTTCACAGGTCCTTGTGTGCCCTTTCCCTTTGTCAGTGCAGTAACGTCTACAAAATCACCCTCTTTAAATATATCCTCAATTCTTACCTCCTTTCCAAACACTTCTTGTGCATATTCGAGGTCTTTCTCTATCTCTCCGCTCATCTTTATCTCCATCAGTTCATGCTTCTTCTTCGGCAATCCGCTCACAAGTTCGGGTGACGTAGAAACGATTATGCTCAAACTCAAATCGCGGTCTGAACTTTTGATTATATCCGCTATTTTATCCATGTCAGCAGTATTTCCTGTCTCACCTGCTGCCCATACTTCTGTTGCCGCCTTTTTACCGTAACTGGTAGCTTTATAGAGTCGAATAGCCTCTACTTTCATAGATGGTACCTCTATTATCGTTGCAGGAACGGAAATCTGCATCCCTTTTGTCTGGCTGTGAGGCACGTTATCTGTCAGGATGAGATGTGTCATCCCCGCTTTATAGCCTGCAAACCCCTGTAGTTTCCTGCCTGTAGCTAATTCATCTCTTTTTATTCTGCACGTTTCGCTTCTTGCTCGTTTCCTCGGTGAAAAGGCAAGTGAGCCTCTTCTTGGTCTGTGTCTCTTGGACATCTTACCCCTGCTAAGAAAGTTTGTTTGTTGATTTATTTAATTAAAGTATGATAAAATTAGGACTATATATAGTTTAGCGGTTTAGTGGTTTAGGGCTGCTAATACCTGACAACTAATCCCTAACACCTAACACCTTATTTCTCTGCGGACTCCGCGTTCTCTGCGGTAAATTTTGAAATCACCGAGACATTGACAAATTACAGCCACTGCCCTATCTTCTGCTGTGGAACATCAGGTTTTGACCGTGAGATTTTTTCCAACGCTTTACTCACACGCGTGGCTGAGAAATCATGTTCCTCGCAAAGAAATTCTTTTACTTTCCCTTCATCCAGATTTGCCCATTTTAGTTCATAACTCCTGCTTACATCAGGATGCAAGAAGATATCACGAACGAGTGTGTAATCCTCGATTCCCTCTTTTTTCCCTATCTCGGGTTGTGCCATTAGTTTTTCGATATCGTGATGTTTTTTTATCAGTTTTAGTGCCGTTTTAACGCCTATGCCTTTTATACCGGGATTAAAGTCAGACCCCACTAAAATTGCAATGTCTACAAGCTGTTCACGGGTTATCTCGTGTTTTTCTTCGAGTTTTTTTAATTCGATGACCTCAAGCTTTGTCTTTTTCCTCGAAGCAGTGAGGTTTCTTATCATAGCGGGAGCGCCGAAAAGCAGCGAATCGTAATCCTGCGACGAAACGAACTCGGCATCGCCTTTCTGAGCCATATACGCTGCTTGGGCTTCCCCTTCCGAAGGCGCCTGCAAACAGGGAATCCCTAAATACGCTAAAAGCGTCTTTGCATCTTCTACTATCTCTTTGTCCACCTTTGACGATGCTTGAGCATACTTAAAGGCTTCTTCGGGAAACAATACCTTCGCTTCTTCCCACTTTCGCATTGCTTGGGCTCGCCGTTCCGACCGGTTTTTGAGCTCCTTCGCTTTTAGCTCTGCGGGTTTGCCATCAAAAACGAATACGAACTTTATCCCCTTCTCCATTAACGTGGCTGTGCGATATATTAACCCGGAAAGATGCGAAGTCGTTCTACCCGAGGAATCTTTCAGTGGCGTTCCATCTGGCTGGCGGATGGTACTTAGGAATTGGTAAAGCGTGATATACGCATCTACCGCGACGATTTTGCCCGAGAGCGCATCTAAACTGGTTTTTTGGGGCTCTAATATTTCACCAATCTTTGATCCCATTTTTTTCTTTATTTAATTTAATAAGGATTGATTTACATGGAAAGAAATAAAATAATGTTATAATATTAACAGAAAAGGGAGAAAAAATGAGCGTCGTTGAAGTCCTGATAGAAGGGGGAAAAGCAAACCCGGGACCTCCTTTGGGGCCTGCTCTGGGTCCGCTTGGAGTAAATATAAAGGAAGTGGTGAACAGCATGAACGAGCTTACGAAGGACTATGCAGGAATGGAAGTCCCGGTGAAGATAACGGTTGATGGTGGAAAAGTGGACATAAGTGTGGGCACACCGCCGACATCTGCGTTGATAAAGAAGGAGTTAGGGATTGAGAAGGCAAAAACGGAGTCTGCAACTGATTATGCCGGTGATATATCCATGGAACAAATAAAGGAGATAGCGAAAAAGAAGAAAGGAGAAATGCTGGCGGCATCGTTGAAAGGGGCTGTTAAAGAAGTAGTAGGCACTTGTGTTTCAATGCGTGTGAAGGTGGAAGGCAAAGATGCAAAGGAAATACAGGGAGATATAGAAGAAGGGAAAGTTGAGATAGAAAATCACGAGAAAGGTTTTATTTAATTCGGGTTTGTTTTGTAAATATGGAAGCTGAAGAGATAGTGGAAACCGTGGAAAAGGTATTGAAGTCGAAAGAGCGTGGATTTGTTGAAAGCGTAGACCTCTGCATAAATTTGAAGGGGGTAGACCTGAAACAGCCGAAGAGCAGGATAAACGTAGACGTGACGCTACCAAAGAAGTTCAAGAAGCCGAAGATAGGTGTTTTTGGTAGCGGTGAGATAGCATTAAAAGCGAAAGAGGCAGGTGCTGGTGTAATAGACCCCGAAGAGTTAAAGTCAATGGATAAGAAAAAAGCACGAGAGCTGGTGAATGAGTACGATTATTTCCTTGCTGATGTCTCGCTTATGGCGCTTATAGGTAAGAGCCTAGGCACTATTTTAGGCCCAAAGGGCAAGATGCCCGACCCTATCCCCCCGGGGGCAGACCCGGTGCAGTTATTGTCGAGATTGGGGAAAATCGCCAGAGTGAAGTCAAAAACCACAACGCTATGGGTGAATATAGGTCGTAAGGACATGGATGCGAAGGACATAGCGGAGAATGGCGCAGCGGTGATAAAAGCGATAGAATCGCGTTTGGAGCGAGGATGGCAGAACATAGGTTCAATCTACATGAAGACAACGATGGGGAATGCGGTGAAACTGGTTTAGCGGGTTAGCGGTTTAGAGGGTTAGATATGTGGGAGGTTGTTTTTTTTTAGCCTGTTGAATATCGTGAAGGGCATAGTATTTTTATGCTGGAACAAATAAGTAATCAAATAATGTTAATAGTGTACAATGTAAGGATAAAGAAGAGATAGAGAGGGGTAGTGAAGAGAGATGAAAAAGCGGGTAAAACGCGCAATGGAATGGAAGCAGGAGCAGGTTTCAAGCATAAGAGATTCGATTAGCGCAAGTAAAACGATAGGTGTAGCGAAAATACGGGGATTAGGAGCAAAGCAATTACAACGGATACGAAAAGAATTCCGAGATACGGATAAAGCAAGGTTGCGAGTATCGAAAAATAGTTTGATTTCTATCTCTATGAAAGAAAGCGGGATGACGAACCTGGCGGATTTTGTAGATGACCAGACGGTGTTGGTGTTTACCGATTTGGATGCTTTTGATTTGTATAAAGTAATGGAGGAAGGGAAAATACCGGCTCCGATAAAGGCGGGTGCCGTTGCTCCGCACGACATTGTAGTAGAACAAGGCCCTACTTCGCTCAAGCCGGGACCGATAGTAGGCGAGCTGCAGAATCTGAGCATACCTGCGGGAATATCCGGCGGTAAGGTAGAGATAAAACAACGGAAAGTAGCGGTGAAGGAGGGAGAAAAAGTTTCAGTTCCGCTTGCCGATATGCTGGCAAAGCTCGAAATCTATCCGGTAACCGAGGGACTGGACTTGCGCGCCGTGTATGACGCAGAAAGCGAGACAGTATTCACGCATGACGTTCTTCATATAGACCCCTTGAAGTACTTTGCAGATATAAAAGAAGGTATGATGTCTGCTTTGGCACTTAGCACGCACATAAAGTACGAATACCCAACTTCCCACACCATCGGCGATTTGATAAACGAAGCGAGCATAAAGTCGCGGGCGCTGGCTTTGGACATTGCATACCCCACTTCTTTGACAATAAAATCGTTAATTCAGAAGGCGTATTCGGATGCCCGAAATCTGTCTATAAATGCGTGCATATACGAACCCGAAACGATAGAGCATCTACTTGCAAAAGCGCGTTCGCAGGCACAGGGTCTGGCAGTGGCAGCGCATTTAAGTGAATGATAACAAAATGAAACTCGAATTCACGAAGATGCAGGCGGCAGGTAACGATTTTATTTTGATAGACGACCGAGAACAGCGTATAGCAGACGAAAAGAAGGAGGGAGTTGCTCGATTCTTATGCACGAGAAGGTTTTCCATAGGTGCAGATGGCGTCTTATTCCTTTGCAAACCTTGCAGCACGCCTACGCGTTCGTATGACCTGCGGATGCGCGTTTTCAATGCTGACGGTTCCGAGGCGGAGATGTGCGGGAACGGGATGAGGTGCTTTGCTCGATACGCATACGAAAAAGGCTTAGTGCGAAACAGGCGAATACGCGTAGAAACTTTAGCAGGGTTGATTGTTCCCGAAATAGAAGACCCTAATGAGAAGGGTTTTGGTGTGGGAGAGGGAGTGGTTTCTATCAGGGTTTTTATGGGA
Source organism: Candidatus Methanophagaceae archaeon GoMg1 (assembly GCA_013180605.1). Lineage (GTDB taxonomy): Archaea > Halobacteriota > Syntropharchaeia > Alkanophagales > Methanospirareceae > QEXZ01. The sequence goes on from QBUL01000158.1 coordinate 18,303, forward strand.
AAGCCCGTGTTTGAAAGAATCGATGAGCCGCTTTTTGTGAATGAGCAAATAGGTGAGGTCCGGCTGACTTCGTTAAGTTTGGGTAATCCTCATGCCGTTATTCTGGTTGACTCCTTTGATGAGCTGGATGTGGATACGGTAGGAAAAAGCATCGAATCGCATCCCGCTTTTCCTGACAGGACGAATGTGGATTTTGTGATGACACCGATGGAAGACATTAAAGCAAACGAGATAAGCGTGAGGACGTATGAACGAGGAGTAGGCGAGACGTTATCGTGCGGCACAGGGTCAACGGCTTCTGTACTCGCATTAAACGAACTCGGATATATAAATGCGAGTGAACCGGTTACGGTGCACACGAGAGGCGGTGATTTGACGGTGGTGCTAGAAGAAGGAGGAGAAGGAGCGTATCTGGTAGGTTCTGCGGAAGTGGTGTACGAGGGTGAGGTTGAAGTGAATGAATGATGAACGGGCTAAGCACTCATGTATTTGGCTGGTTAGCGGTTTGGAGGGTAATCTTTATAAACCTAAAACACTTATTTATCATAGACATGAAGTTCACTTTCGTAATAAAGTCCTCGAATGTCGCCTGCCTTATACTTCTCTGTAAATATCTGGCGTATTTATCTCCTTTTGGTTCTACGGCAGTAAGCACCGTAATACAGTATCATTTTGAAATTTTTCGCATAGCGTAGAAAGGGATGATTTTTTGTGTGAAATTGTGTCGTTGATTGCTGCGATTGCCGCATCCATCAAAACCTTCTGTAGATGTTGAACCATATACCGATGGTGGTTACAAGCATGTTATTGACTTCCTCGTAAGCGATACAAAAGACGCTATCGGGGTAAGCACAGGTGCTGCAAGCAAGACGTTCGCCGTGGAAAAATTGAATTTCCTTTCCCGGAGGATAAAATAGTTGTTGCCGGTAATTTCGTTCTTTACGCAATAGAGAAGTCAAAAGCAGAGAAGAAGGTGATATCCACGATGCCCGCAAAGATTTGCGATATGCTAAGAATTGATGCTCATGAACATTTCGATTTTGAATTCAGTAGTGTTGGCGAACTCGTTGAACGGCTGAAGAAGACCGACTATGAACGCCTGAAGACGTTCTTCGACACTCTTGCAGAAGAGCTGTCACGAAAAAACAATGCTGATGTTTATGTATTCGACAGCAGCGGGGATATCATAGGGTGTTTTCTTCAAGCGGGAAATGAAAAATGAAAAGTTTTTAAATAGAAGATAGAGGGGTAAAAGTAGAGGAGGCATAATAGGGATGAGTGAAAAGGCGCATAAGAAGCCCAAGTTAAAATCCGCAATTGCAATTGCCCTCACAGCCATTTGTGTCTGTGCTGTGCTTATTGGTGTTTCGCCTTTGTGGGCTGCTCAGTCAGGGGTTGTACCTGAAACCGGACTGCTTGAAAACAACATTACAGTAGAAGTGGAAGGAACAATCATCCATTACCAAAAACAGTCTTTCTGGAATGAGAGTGAATTTTCAGCGATTCTGGAGAATAAGGAGGAGTTTAAAAATGCAGTAATCCATGACTTCAATGAAAAATTATCGAAACATCATGAACGAGGAGAATATGCCGTTGGTGCAGGTGTAGAATTTGACGAAATGAAAAAAGCAACTGTTTTAAAATGTGATGTTCACGATGCGATAAGGGAGAGTGACGGTGAATACTATGCGACATTTAAATGGCTTTTAGTCCATTTTGGGTTGGATTTTATTGACGATAATTTTGAGGAATCCAAAGAAGGACTTTCGTGGGATGAAGAAGTTGATGGCATCCCTATGAATATCTCAATTAAATTGCCGTTACAAGAAACGGTATATGCAGCTTGGGAACAGCCTGTGGGGCACTGTCATGGGCATGTCTGGTGGACTATGCCAGCAACTCCTTCACCTGCAGTTGCAGTACCTACACCTTCGCCAAGTCCAACGCCTACACCACCGGGGTTCGAGGCGATTTTTGCTATTATTGGCATATTAGCCGTTGCTTATCTCATATTAAGGAGGAATACGCATTAAGCACGAAAAACACCAGCTCCATGATGTCGTTCTGATACGATGAATGACATCTATGCACCGCTGATGAACAAAACAAGATGGAAGCTTTTCTTATGAGTATTACCGTGTCGGAAGGGATAGTTATTGGGAACATGAGTGAAATAGAAGCATTCGGAGAGCATAAAGCGCATTGGATAACCATATCTTCAGATGAGTACGGGTCTACGAAATCAACGCTTGAAGTTCTTTCAGACCCCGAATTAATGGAACAAATAAAAGAGAGCAGAGAAGATTTCAAAGCAGGGCGGTTCAAAAAGCTCCAGGACTTATTAAAAGAAAGCGAGAGCAAAGATTAACTCATTTCCTTTTTATGCTTAAAGAGGCTGACCCACAATTGCTTTTGGCATTAAAAATTTTGCTTCTTTTTGAATTTAAAGCACTACATACGGCTTCATTGCTGACCGATCATTTAGTTTTTTTTTTCGCCGAAATATCGCGGGAAGGTGTTAGAAGGTAAAGTTGCGGAAGCGGCAGAAGAAGTTGTAATAGACGAAGAAAAAGAAGAAGCGCTCAAAACCGGTTACATAACGCTTTACACCAAATTTTTTCGCGCTCATAGGCTCCGTGCTTAAGTACGGGGTATAGCCCATATCGGTGCAGAAGCCGACAGTGGCAGGGTGTCCCTCGTGAGGGGGATAGCGGAAGCATTTTTGATAAAACTTTTCTAAAAAGTTTTCTGAAGAGCCTGAGGCGGTCTTCAGCCCGGAACGAAAGCGAACCAGAGGTGGGATGTGTTAACGACGACCCTCCCTATATCAGGGGAAGTTCGATGTCTCTATGGGAATGAAAAACGGGAGATTACCATAGGGAGCTAGCATGTCTGATTAGGGTCGGGATGAAGACGAAAGGGTGGTTAGGTGACCGAGGGAGGTCTCGTATCGTCCTTGATAGAGGTAAGGAAGGTATAACCCCTGGACGGGAAAGCCGGAATGATGTGATACGAGAAGTCGGACGGATTCATAGTAGCGATGATGTC